>JAMCVO010000558.1 GCA_023475715.1 Actinomycetota bacterium | reverse complement strand
AATGTCCTTTGGATTTATTGTACCAGAAGGTGGGGATGACTGGGATATGAGCGATCCAGAAAATCCAATTAGGATATTAAAACGAGTAATACTATGGGATATCTCACCAGTTACATATCCAGCATACCCTCAAACTTCAGTAGGAATAAGAACTGCAAAACAAGTTTATGATGATTTTTTATCCAAGCGTATGCAGGAGCAAAAGCTTGATGAAAATAATGCCAAGTACCAGGAGAGAAAGGCAAAACTTAGGAAAATAAAATTAGAACTAACGAAAGGATAATAAAAATGAACGAGCTACAAAAGAGATTGCTTGAAATCTCAAAAGAAATGGAAGGAATCGAAGCAAAGGGAGCTGATATAACAGCAGAAGAAGAAGCCAGATTTGACCAGTTAATTGTAGAATTCAAGGAACTAAAAGAAAAGGCTGAAAAGGAAACTGTAAGGAAAAATGCTCTTGATGACCTTAAAAAATCTCTTACAACTCCAGTTAATGAGCCAACAAAGCCTCCGATTGAACCAGCAAATGATGGATTCAGAAGTTTAGGGGAATTCATTCAAACAGTAAGATTCAATCCATTTGATAAAAGGCTGACCCTAAAAGAACCAGTGAAAGATAAAGAAGGAAGGGAGCTTTCTGTTGGAACCCCATCAGCAGGTGGATATCTTGTACCTACTCTTTATATCACTGATATAAAGATAGTTAATCCCCAGACAACTATAGTAAGGCCAAGAGCAACAGTTATTCCAGCAGGAGATATGCCAGATCAGTCTATTTCTATGGTTACCCTTGATCAGACTGCAACTGATGGTTCAGGACTTTTTGGCGGAGTGCAATTTGAATGGATTGGAGAAGGTGAAGAAAAACCTGAACAAAATACAGCATTAAAAGAAGTTGGACTGTCTCCTTATGAAATTGCAGGTCATATTGTTGTTAGTGATAAACTACTACGAAATGCTCCAGCTATTGAAGCATTAGTTTCAAAACTGTTCAGGAACAGTATAAATCAGGTTGAAGACTATAACTTCTTAAGGGGCAGTGGCACTGCCAAACCTACTGGTATTATAGGACACGGTGCAACAATTGATGTAAATAGATCTACCGCAGGTAAAATAAAATATGCTGATATAGTCAATATTTTTTCTAAAATTCTATGGGGTGGAAGTTTTATCTGGGTAGGCTCGCCCACAATACTGCCTGAACTTATGACAATGAAAGACTTTGAAGCAGCTGATAGCGATGCACCCAACCTTGTATGGCAGCCAGATGCAAGAAACGGCAATCCTGGAACACTGCTTGGACTTCCTGTATTTATGAATGCAAATCAGCCGGTTCTTGGAAGCAGGGGTGATTTGATACTTGCAGATTTTAGCTATTACTTAATCAAGGATGGTTATGGAATAGCAATTGATGCAAGCCCGCATGTTTACTTTAAGACAAATAAAACTGTTATTAAAGCTTTCTGGAATGTCGACGGCAAGCCTTGGCTGACCGCACCCATAACACTGCCAGATGGAGTTTGCCAAGTTAGTCCATTTGTTGAGTTAGACGTGCCTTCTGTAAGTTCATAATCTATAAATTCATAGATAGGGGAGTGGTTAATTCTGCTCCCCTAAAAAATGGGAGGTTATATGAAATTCTATATAAAAAATGAATTTATCTACAACAGTATAAGACGCAGATCTGGAGATGTAATTGATATTGACCCATCAAAACTGGCAGTCCTTAAGAATATGAATGTAATAGGTGAGCCAATAAAAGAAGTTAAAATTGAAACAGCAACAGTTAAGCCAAAAGAAAAGGAAGTTATAAGACAGATTAAAAGGAAAAAGAAATGAATCTTAAATTAATCACTGCTGCAACAACTGAGCCTGTATCACTTGTTGAAGCAAAAGAACATTTAAGGGTAATTGCTACAGATGAAGATACTCTAATAGGAAATCTTGTAAAAGCAGCAAGACAGGAAGCAGAAAATTATACAAACAAGGCTTTGGCTCCTCAAACTTTTGAACTGATCCTTGATAAATTTCCTGCAGGTAAAATAGTACTGCCAATGCCTCCGGTTGAAAGGATAGACTGGGTAAAATATAAAGATTGTGATGGAATTGAAACTACCATAAACCATGCTGATTATATTTTATATAACAGCGAATCCGCAATAATTGTTTGCGATTATGGAGTTAGCTGGCCATCATTTAACCCTTACCCAGTTGGAGCAGTCAGTATAAGATTTATTGCAGGTTACAAAACAACTGGCAGTAATGCAAGTCTTATAATACCTGAACCAATTAAACAGGCAATACTGCTTATAATTGGTGATAGATACGAAAATAGGGAAAATATTATTGTCGGTCAAACTGTAACAGAAATTCCAAATAGTGCAAAATTTTTACTCTATCCTTATAGGGTGTGGTGATATGAGAGCAGGAAATTTGAGAAATTATGGAGAAATTAAACAGTCGGTAGAATCTTTTGACTTGCATGGAGAACTTATAAAAACCTATGCCCATTTCTCTTATGCTTATGCAGAGATACTGCCCCTTATTGGCAGGGAATACTGG
>JAMCVO010000280.1:2126-2564 GCA_023475715.1 Actinomycetota bacterium | reverse complement strand
GCCGTTATTTCTTTTGAATGCTTTAAAAGTCCTGCTATAAACCATTTAGCTTCGTTTGATAAATTATAATTATCCTTGGAATCAAAAAATACATTTTTGTTTCCTTTAAAAAGTGACTGGTGGGTATGCATACCGCTTCCGTTTTCTCCAAAAATCGGTTTTGGCATAAATGATGCATATACCCCATGTCTTGTTGCTACTTCTTTTACTACGAACCTGTAAGTCATAGCACTGTCGGCCATAGTTAATGCATCTGTATACCTTAAATCAATTTCATGCTGAGATGGCGCAACTTCATGGTGAGCATATTCAACACCTATACCCATTGCTTCAAGATATAAAATAGTATCTCTTCTTAAATCACTTGCAACATCCATGGTGTTTAAATCAAAATATCCACCTCTATCCAATGCTTCCGGTCTTCCCTTCTCAGATTTG
>JAMCVO010000280.1:0-2116 GCA_023475715.1 Actinomycetota bacterium | reverse complement strand
ATTATGAAGTTAACAGTTATCTTCCCATTTTATAGAATGTTCTGAATTTATATTTTGTAAAAATAGCCTGCAATGTTATTTATTAGAAGAAATTAGATTGCGGGCTATTTTTTAAATTTATTATATAAATTCCAGCAGAAAGCCTAAAGCTATGCAGAAAATCCCTGCAAGGACCATCTTTATTATGCTTATCAGTAAATTGCGATTTGAAATTTTACCCAAAAATAGTCCGAACCCAATCAGTATTAAAAAAGCAAGAGAAGCTCCTAAATAATAGCTTATGTTTATTGGAATATGAGAGCCAAAAAAAAATGGAATTAAAGGTATAAATGCTGTAATTCCTGAAGAAATTCCGTTTACCACAGCAAGAATTATTGAAGCAAAAGACTGGGCACGTGAAATTACTGTACCGCCTAAAACATGCAGGGTTGATTTTTCCAGTTCCTGAAATTCTTTGGTTCTTTCTGCACTTTCACTGTTATATGCACTCCAAACACCCGAAACTGTAAGTGAAATACATACCGCTGAGCCCGCTATAATCACTTGTTTGTAATTCACTGTACCTATTACAAAATTTCCAATGAGTACCCCAATTATAGTTATTACTCCATCAAAACCATTAATTGCAACATATCTCCTTATTATCTGCGCAATATTTGCAATTTTGTTATACGTTTTAACTGTTTGCGTGTAGTCTTTAATTTTATTTTTTATATTGTCAAACATAAAAATTGCATTTATAAATTATTTTAAATTTATTATATTATTTATTATATTTAAAGATAATTTTGCTTTATCTATTGCGGCACCCCTTACCGGCAATTTGATCAAACCAATAGCATTTCCTTCATCTATGGTTGTAAATATATTTTCCCTGTTTATATTGTATATTTCCATTATTTTTTTTACAGCATAGTCCTCAGAGTCTCCGGATTAAGAATATACTAAATTCTAAATTTTTTAGTCGCTATGTGTCTTTTATTTCACTGATAGTTGAGGCTGCCTCATATGAAGATCTTACAAATATGCCAGCTACTACAGATTTGAAGTTGAAATTGCTTGCCATTTTTTTAATTTTTTCGAATTCCTTATCAGAGTAGTATTTTTGAACCGCATAATTATCCTTTGAAGGTTGGAGATACTGGCCTATTGTAACAATATCACAATTAATACTTTCAAGGTCTTGTAAGAGTCCCAATATTTCTTCCATTTCTTCACCCAGTCCTAGCATAAAACCTGATTTTGTTAATATTTCAGGATCGATATCTTTTGAATTTTTTAAAATATCAAGAGACTTATTATAGCTTGCATGGTGCCTTATGGTTTTATAATTTCTTTTAACGGTTTCCAGATTGTGATTTAACACATCTGGTTTTACATCCAATAAAATTTTTAAATTTTCTTTACTTCCCTTAAAATCAGGGATTAAACATTCGACTTTTATATTAGGGTCAATAGATTTTATTTCCTGTACCGTTTTTGCAAAATGTTTTGCTCCTCCGTCCTCCAGATCATCTCTTGTAACAGAAGTCAGTACAATGTAGTTTAATCTCATCTCTTTTACTGCCTTTGCAATATTTTCAGGTTCAAATTTGTCAAGATCTTGGGGTTTCCCCGATTTCACACCGCAAAATGCACAATTTCTGGTACAAATATTACCCATTAGCAGAAAGGTTGCAGTTTTTTTGCTAAAACATTCAAAAATATTGGGACATTTGGCACTTTGGCAAACAGTATTGAGTTTTAAGTTTGTAAGTAAGTTTTGGACTTGGTTTATATTTGAATTATTTAAGCTAACAGTCTTTTTTAACCACTTAGGCTTTTGTAGATTATTTTCCGACAACCCTGTTAACAATCCTTTCAAAATCCTTAATAGAGCCGAATAAAATTTGGATTTTACCTTTCCTTTTTCCTACCTTTATGTTTACCGGTGCTTTAAGATAATCCGAAATTAATTGAGTCACTTCAGATAATTTTTCAAATTCCAGTAGCTTTTTTTTTGGTTTTGTCGCTGGAGATTCTGCTTTGGCCTTACTTCTAACCAATCCTTCAACTCGTCTGACACTTAAATCTTGTTCTACAATCTGGTTAGCGAGCTTGACTTGCTCTTCTTTGT
>JAMCVO010000748.1 GCA_023475715.1 Actinomycetota bacterium | reverse complement strand
TTGTCTTCTCGCCAAATTATTTTTTCTGGTGATAGCGCAGATAACGGTGACAATTCAATATCCTTGGGAGAATCAGTTATTTTATTCAACAAATCTCCTGTTACATCATAAAGATAAACCGCGGGACCTATTAATAGCAGCTGATTTCTATCCTCTGAATATAATAGCCAAGAAATTTTATCGGGCATTTTATCCCGCGAAATAATCATCTTCTTATTTTCGGGATTTAAAATATCTATAGTTGATATATATTCATAATCTCCTTTATAAGGATCATCTCCGTTGGATCCATGATAGGCCATAATCATTTTTCCTTCATTGGTTAGACCTAGCGATTCTTCACCCTGATTGCATCCATATTTCGCAGATGTGACTTTCTTTACAGTTTTGTTTTTTATATCAAGTAAATAAAAATCCTGCTCTGACCAACAACTATCCCCTTCACCCCCAATTACAAAATACCAGTTCCTTAACTTTGCAATAGACCCATTTCTTGCTGAGATCAATTTTTGAGGCTTTTTTGCAGGAGGCAGATCAAGCCAAAAAACCACCCCATCTTTTAAATATCCCCCCAAAGAAAAATAAAGTGTATTATCAATTACTTGCAAGTCACTTAAAAAATCTGGGGATCGTTTATTGGTAAATTCACTACCATTTTTCAGATTATCAAAAATAATATCTGTCTTACCAGTATCTATATTATGACTCTTTATTTGAATATCGGGCGGATAAGCGTTATCATTTTGACCACCCTCAGAAAAGATTAGTAAGTTATTCCAACGGAGAATATTTAAGAGAGCATCGTTTGATATGGCAAAAAGTTCTTCTGTATTGTTTCCCTCTTTTCTTTTTAAAACATATTCAGCTTTTTGGGAACTTGAGGGACGAATTGTGGGCAGGGCAGATGGGAAAACTGTTGTTTCAGGAACTTCTACAGGAACAGGGCAGGGCGTGAAGTTACCGCTTGTTTAGCATTATTTAAATAAAAAATACCTGCTCCCGCTATTCCCAAAAAAAGAATGGCAAATATAACAAATAAAACTGCAAAACCTTGTTCTCTTGGATTTAACTGCATTATTTACAGGATAGAAGAAATAATGCTTAAAATCAAATAAGCTCATTGAATGAACCTGTGATTTCCAGTGGAGTTGACAGGACTTGAACCTGTGACCTTCTCAATGTGAATGAGACGCTCTAGCCAACTGAGCTACAACTCCTCTTACTGCACATTTTAACATTCCCCTACTTGCACAACAACTGACTCCTTTGAGATAATCAGGAACATGGATCCAGATATTTATTATAGTGATACCCCCAAAAAAGGCTTTTTTGATAATTTAGGAGGATATGTCATTGAATTTATTGAAACAATCGTAATATTTGGAGCGATATTTGCAAGCATTTATCTATTTGTTGCCCAATTCCATAAAGTATCCGGCAGCTCAATGGTTCCTACTTTATATACAGGAGATTATCTTATTACAGAAAAAATTACCTACAAATTTAAGGAACCTCAAAGAGGACAAATTATAGTCCTAAAAAACCCCAGGGATGAATCACAGGATTTTATTAAAAGAATTATAGCCATCCCGGGAGACACACTGCAAATTAGCAATAATACTGTTTACCTTAATGGTCAACCATTACAGGAAAGGTATCTTCCACCCGGAACCATAACCCGTTCCGGAGCTTTTGTAACGGAAAAATCCCTTATTAAAGTTGCGGATAACCAATATTTTGTTTTTGGAGACAATAGGGAACATTCTTCAGACTCAAGAGAATGGGGACCAGTTACCAAAGAAGAAATTGTTGGCAGGGCACTTTTTAGATATTGGCCCTTACAAAGCATTGGGTTACTCACTAACAAATAATAATTAACCTTTAAGATTAAAGTAACCTACTATTGCCTGATGCAAATCCTGCAACACTGGGGTAGTTTTACCAGGTTCACCATTGATAATTAGCTCCAACCTGACTCTTTTTCCAGTGAGTTGACACTTTACTTGAGCTTTATCTGTCTTTTGGGATAAAACATTACTTATATCAGCCTGGATCTTATCAATATCCTCAGAAATAATCCGCATAGAAGGGACATCAGCCTGTTTTTTAGGACCAATACCCTTATCTGCCCTCAGCCGGCGGACCAATTCCTCTGTACCCCTAACCGAAAGATTCTTTTTTAAAACATCTTTATAGGCAGCTATTATCAAATGCGGATCTTCTAATGCAGCCAAGGCTCTGGCATGCCCTTCTGTGGTAGCACCAGACATCAAGGCATCTTTTAAAGCATCAGGCAAAATAAGCAGTCTAATGGTATTGGAAATATATGAGGGGCTTTTTGACACACGTTCTGAAATTTCCTGGTTTGTCAAACTAAACTCATCCATCAACCTTCTGTATGCCTGTGCCCTTTCTAAAGGGTTTAGGTCTATCCTTTGTACATTTTCCACTATAGCCATCTCCAACATTCCCTGGGGACTTGTTTCTTTAATACTTACTGGTACACGGGATAAACCTATGGACTTGCAAGCTCTCCATCTTCTCTCCCCAGCTATAATTTGATACCC
>JAMCVO010000497.1:1919-2572 GCA_023475715.1 Actinomycetota bacterium | reverse complement strand
ATTCGGGAGGTGCTCTTGAAGGTGCGGAAAGAGCAAAAAAAGAAGGCAAGATAAAATTTGTCGGAATATCCATGCATGGTTATCCAGGAACACTTATCGAAGCAATAAAAAAATACCCTTTTGATGCAGTCATGCCAACAATAAATTATTTTGACAGATTTAACTTTCCTGAAATAGAGGAAAAATTATTACCACTGGCTATAAAAAAGCAAACTGCTATTATTTTGATGAAACCTCTTGCTGATGGTTATTTATGGAAATCTGCTGAAGAAGCATTTCGATATGCATTAAGCCGGCCTGTATCAGTTGTAGTGACCGGAATAAATAATCGAAAAATGTTGGAAGATGATTTAAGGTATTTCAGGAAATTTAAACCTATGTCTCTGGGCGAGGAAGAAGAGCTTTTTAAAAAAGCTATTGAGTTGGGTAATTATGTCTGCAGGCAATGTGGCAAGTGTTTACCATGCCAAAAAAACATTAATATATCGGAGATTTTTAAGTATGAAGGTTATTATGACAGGCAGATGATAGACGGGATAATTAAAGATCCAGGGGATTTTGCCTTGCGGCATCGCCTCAGATTCTGGTATGGAAATGCTGAATTTGCAAGACACAAATATAAAGAAACTAAAATCAAAGCTGATATATTAATG
>JAMCVO010000497.1:0-1909 GCA_023475715.1 Actinomycetota bacterium | reverse complement strand
ACTTCTACTCTTCCAATTATCATTTAAGCTTAGTAATAAAAATATGGACTCGCTGTCTATAAATATTTAAATATTTATCATTCCACAAGGAGGCAGAAAAGTGAATAAAATAAGCTTAAATGATAATTGGAAGAGTAGAAGTGAAGAACTTAACTTTGGACCTGAGAAGATGCCTGAAGTGGCCCGTCGGCAGAAAGGTTGGATGGAAATTTCTGTACCTTGTGATATCCATATTCCCCTTATTGAAAACGGGTTCATAAAAGAGCCGTTAGATGCAGAGGAATGTTTTAACAGTGAATGGATCGAAGAAAAGTCCTGGTGGTTTAAAAAGACTTTTAATGTAGGTGAAAGAATATTAAGTGAAGATGTAGCCGAATTGACCCTTGAGTCATTAGATGCCGGAGCAGATATCTTTCTTAATGATTTTTACCTTGGGCACCATAGAAGTGCTCATTATCCTTTTGTACAAAATGTAAAGGATAAGCTTAGGATAGGGGAAAATACCCTGATCATAAGGCTAACCTCGGGACTTGAATATTATTGTGAAAATGATATGGCAGGGATAAAAAAATTTATATTTACCGAAGAAGAACAGTTTAGGGGACCAAGGGGAGATAAGAGAAGGGTTTTTGTAAGGAAACCCCAATATGTCTTTGGATGGGATTGGGGACCCAGGATAGCAACCTGTGGTATTGTTAAAGATGTTTATTTAAAGACCTACTCAAAAATTATTATAAGGTCTGTACATGTATGTACTGAAAGGATTGTACCCGATGCAAAACTTGAATTCGAAATAGAGCTTGAAAACCTCCACCGTTTTATTTCAATGGATGGCAGCATAAACCTGGAAATATTTGATGGTAGTGAAAAAATATTGCATATTTCAGATGAAGTATTAATAAGATCAGGTATTAACTATTACAAGCTTGATGCATTAGTAGAAAATCCAAAGCCATGGTGGCCAAATGGCATGGGCACACAAGATCTTTATGAAATAAGGATATCAGCTTCTCTTGAGGATAAAATTATTGATTATAGCCACTTTAAATATGGAATCAAAACACTTGAACTGGATATAGATAAACTTAATGCCCGGGAGCGTAACTTTGCTTTCAAAATAAATGGGATAAAAACTTTTTGCAAAGGAGGTAACTGGATACCAGCAGATTCTATATATGCCAGGGTAACTGATGAAAAGTATGGCTACCTTCTAAAGGAAGCAAAGGAAGCAAACTTCAATATGTTAAGGATATGGGGCGGGGGAATATACGAAAGGGATATTTTTTATGAGAAATGTGATGAATACGGAATAATGGTTTGGCATGATTTTATGTTTGCCTGCGCGCTTTATCCGGACCGGCTAGATTGGTTTAAAAGAGAAGTCGAAAATGAAATGAATTACCAGACCAGGAGGTTGCGCAATCATTCCTGCATTGCACTCTGGTGCGGAAATAATGAAAACCACTGGTTTTTTGATGTGAAGTTCTTCGGAGACACTGATCCTTCATACTGGGGAGGAATTGACTGTTATCATCAGATTGCCCCAAGGATAGTTAAAAACAACTGCTCCAATATTCCCTATTGGAACTCTTCTCCTTACGGTGGGTTTCATCCAAATGGGAGCGATTTTGGAGATACTCATTACTGGTTGGAATGCACCATGAATCCTGAGATGGAAAAGAGGATAACTCCTGAAGAATATGATAAGCTTACCTCAAAATTTATTTCTGAATATGGTTATATTGGCCCATGTGTAAAATCCTCTATAGTCAAATATCATGCTGGTAGTGCATTAGATAGGAATGGCAAAATATGGAGCCATCATAACAATACATTTGAAAAGCAGACAGTTTCTGCAGGAATCAGGAAGCATTACAAAGATCTGGAAAAACTTGGTATTGACCAATTT
>JAMCVO010000276.1 GCA_023475715.1 Actinomycetota bacterium | reverse complement strand
AATATTTTTTTAGGCCGTGAGAGTATATATGATAATGTCTATGGAAAAATTACAAAAGCGGTAAATTTTAAAAAAATGTATGATGAAACTTTAAACTTATTCAATAAATATTCCATTAATATAAATAATATCAGCAAACCTTTATTTAATTATTCCGGGGGACAAAGGCAGGCTGTTGCTCTTTCAAAAGCTGCTTATTGGGGTAGCAAAGTAATTATTCTTGATGAACCAACTGCTGCACTTGGAGTCAAAGAATCAAAAAATGCACTTGAGCTTATTAAAAATCTTAACAGGCACGGTTTAACCATAATTGTTATAAGTCATAACCTCCAGCACATTTTTGAGGTTGTAGACAGGATATTTATTGAATAAGTTTAAAGTTTCATCATACATTTTTTTAAAATTTACCGCTTTTGTAATTTTTCCATAGACATTATCATATATACTCTCACGGCCTAAAAAAATATTAAGAGGAATATTAAAAATATCAATTAAAGCAAGATCCTGATATACAGTTTCTATTCCCAATTTTTTTGCATCAACCGGACTGTTAATCTCTGCTTTTTTATCTTCAAACACAATTTCACCCGAATCTTTCTGAATGACTCCAGAGATTATTTTAATTAGAGTGGATTTCCCCGCTCCGTTGTCCCCCACTATTGCAAGAACCTCTCCCTTTTTAACTTTTAAATTTACGTTATCCAATGCTCTTACCCCGCCAAAATTTTTACAAATATTCCTTACCTCAAGTATATATTCATTTTTGTCTTCAAAACTTTCCATTTTCTCACTCCTAACTATAAAAATATCTTTAAGAAATTATTAATAAAATTATTAATATGAAATATAATAATAAATATATTAAGTTTTTTTTGTTCTTCTCCACATGTCAAATCCTGCAGCAGCAATCATTATTAAACCTATTGCAATGTTTTGCCATTCTGGCCTTATATTAAAAAGTACCATGCTATTATAAATTATCTGAACAAATAGGATACCTAAAAATGAACCGATTACTGTACCATACCCACCAAATAAACTTATCCCCCCGATTATTGCTCCTGCAAGAACTGGAAGTTCCCAACCAGTTCCAATTGTTGCATTAGCAACTTCAGTTCTTGACATGTATAATATTCCTGATATACCTGCCAAACATGATACTAAGACATGTGTTGAAATTTTGACTATATCAGTATTTATTCCATTTATTCTTGCAACAAAAACATTTGCACCAGTTGAGTATATTTTTCTTCCGGAAATAGTTTTTCTTAATATAAAATCAGAAATTACTGCTATTATTATGTATATGATGAAACTCCATGATGTCATAAGAGGTTCACTTTTACCAAACTTTACTAATTCATCTGTTAGAGGATATATGGAATGACCTCCATAAATTCCGGAAATCATTATATTAAGTCCTCTTATCGCAAACATTGTACCCAAAGTCGTAAGAAATGAAGGTATTTTCACTTTTACGGATAATAAACCATTAATTAAACCAAGGACTCCACAGCCTATTAAAGATACAAGCAGTCCTATCCAAACAGGTAAACCAATCTTTACAATTAATATTGCAGAAATTAGTGCACCAAATCCAGCAACAGCTCCCATTGAAAGATCAAATTGTCCCGCAATTAGTGCATATGAAACTCCAATTGTAATTATTCCATAAAATGAAGTTGCCCTGGCTAATGAACCTATGTTATATGGAGCAAGAAATGATGGATCTAAGGAAATGATTATTATTACTAATACTACAATTGGAATTAAAATACCGATTTCTGGGATCCTTAGAATTCTTATTCCAACTGATTCTTTAATAAACCCATTGCTTTCAAAATTTTCTTTATTTTTATTCACTTACTGTCCCTTTTACACATTTTTTTACATGATATTTTTAATCTTTTGCTGATTTCTTTGTTCTTCTCCAAATATCAAAACCTGCTGCAGCTATCATAATTATTCCAATTACAATATTCTGTAATTCAGCTTTCGCTCCCACAATTACAAGCCCGTTATAGATTATTTGCATTATAAGAACACCTAAAAAAGCTCCTGCAATAGTGCCATATCCTCCAAGCAGGCTGACTCCTCCAATTATAGCTCCTGCTATTACTGGAAATTCCCATCCTGATCCTATGTTTGGTGTACCTTTTCCAATTCTCAGCATAAACATAATTCCTGCCAAGCCAGCAAGAAATGATACAAAAACATGTGTTGAAATTCTAACCAAGTCTGTGTTTATCCCATTTATCCTGGCTACTATTATATTCGCCCCTGTTGCATATATTTTTCTTCCAAAAATAGTTTTTCTTAATATAAAATCGGAAATTATTGCTATTATTATATATACAATGAAACTCCATGAAGTCATAAGTGGTTTGGCATTCCCAAATTGGACCAATTTTTCAGGTAATGGATATATAGCTGAACCCATTGTTATCAAATAAGTCACACCACTTATTGCAAATAGCATGCCTAAAGTGACAATAATTGCGGGAATTTCTGATTTTATATTAAGAAAAACTATTTCCGGAAGAAAAATATACTCAACTGGGGCGAATATAATAGT
>JAMCVO010000481.1 GCA_023475715.1 Actinomycetota bacterium | reverse complement strand
GCATCAGGTCCGCCAACTTCTTTCCAGTTTGTAATATTTCCGATATATATGTCTGCAAGCTGATTAAGTGTAAGCTCGCTAACATTTATATTCTTGCTGGTAACTACAGTTATGCCATCAATTAATACTTTATATTCCTTTATATCTTTACCTGCTACAGTACCCTTGGTCAGTTCATCTGCTTTAATTGCTCTAGAAGAATTTGCAAGATCAGATATACCATTAATTAAGTCAGCAATACCTACACCGGAACCTCCACCGTTAACGGTAATTTTTCCGCCTGATTTTTTCATGAATGCTTCCGCCCAGGCTTGTGATGCTTCAAGTAATGTAGTGGAACCGGAAATTGCCAATTTTTCATTTGTAAATGTAACTTCATTTACAGCTGTAGTAGTTGTTTCCTGTGCTTCAGTAGTGGTTGTTGCTTGAGCTGCAGTAGTGGTTGTTGCTGCTGTTGTAGTAGTTGTTTCTTTAGCTGCAGTAGTTTCTGCAATACTATTTGTTTTGCAACCCGAAAAAATTGTTACAGCAAAAACTAGTATTGCTACTATCGTTACTGCTGTAATCCACACACTCTTGACTTTTTTTAGTGCTTGATTGTTCAAGTAACTCACTCCTTCCCAGACCATATTTATTATTATTTATAACCTTATGATTCGGTTCATTATGAATCGTATCATTATTTTTGTGGTTTGTCTACAAAAATTTGGCTCGTAATACCACATATTTATGGGAAATTAGTATTTAACTTGATTTTACTGCTTCTTCTTCAATGTAAAGCATATTCTCGTAAAGTACATAGTACTAACTTAAAATTCAAGTTTCGCTTAATCTAAATTCTTGTCTCCATTCACCCACGCACTGAAGTGCGTGGAACTCTGCCGTTGCGGATTATTAGAATAAAAATTAAGATCGGATAAAATTGGATAATTAAATGTTAGATTTAAATAAAGGACATCTTTCCGGAATTAATTATTAAATTCTTTAAACTTAATAACTAGCTTTAAGACTTGATTTAAAATTTTATATGCTGGAACAACCCACCTAAGCCACTCTTGCCGAAGTATCTTAATTCTTTTATAATTAGTTTCCGTTGAATAATTGGCTAAAAATGTTTAATCAAGAAAATTTTAAGCTTAATTTAAACAAATAGTTCAGTGAATCTCCCCCGACTGAAGTTGGGGGCTTCTTTTGCTATTCCTCCAACTGAGGCGCTCAGACTACGTCTGAACAGCCTATCCATCACCAAACTGAAGTCTGGTGGTTTAATGACAGACTAAAAATTAAGCTATTCACCAGGAACTAATTAGCTTTTTATAATCTCGCAAAAAAGGATACTAGTATTGCATAATATATTATTCGCATTGCTGACAAAATACAAATCAGCCCATAATCAAAAACCCGTATTATATAAAGAAGACAGATTATGTTGTCGTAGGAGCAATATATGGAAATAAAAATCATGAAAAAAGCGAAAATTACACATTAGGACTAGAAAAGAGCGGATTCCCTGTATTCCATTTCAAAATCATAACCAAAATTATCAACTATATTTTTAATCTCCTGCCTGATCTTCTTGTAATCAAAGTCGTAATTATACTTCTTTCCAAATAAAACAGATTGCTCCTCTATTGATCCTTCCCTGACTCCGCTTGTATATTTTGTTTTTTCTGCTTTAAAACCAAAACCGGAACTTATGCTGTCTCCGTCGTATCCGCCTGATGAAATCCCTGAGCCAACTTCTGAAAGAATTTCAAAAAATTTTATCATTTTTTTATCATCGTTAATTTTTACTTTACACCTGTATGTAAGCCTTTGTTTATTTAAAAATGATTTTCTCTCTGCAACTGTATACTCAAGTCTCAATAAATCATTTTTTTCTTCCACAAACTTTGCCGGAAGGCTTTCCCCTGTTTTTATTATAGCTTCCTTTACTGTTGTCATATTATTTTAATCCTCATTTCAAAAAATATTTTAAATTCGTCAAGTGACTTATCAGGTTAACTTACATCTTTAAGTGATAAAGATATTCTTTTTCTGTCAGGATCAATGTCTATTACTTTAACATTAACTTTCTGGTTTATTTTTACAACTTCATGAGGGCTTTTAATGAATTTATGTGAAAGCTCTGATATATGTATCAGCCCATATTCTTTTATCCCAATATCCACAAAAGCTCCGAAATTGGTTATATTATTGATTATACCGTTTAGAACCATACCGGTTTTTAAATCATCAATGCCGAAAATATCTTTTTTGAATTCAAAATCTTCTGCATTTTCTCTTGGGTCTCTCCCGGGTTTTGCAAGTTCCTGCAGTATGTCCTGTAAAGTCGGAAGCCCTACTTTGTCATCAATATAATCAGATAAATCAATTTTACTTTTAATATTGTCATTGCCAACAATACTATTTATGTCAATTCCTAAATCCAGAGCTATTTTTTCTACAACATAATAACTCTCAGGATGAACTGCGCTGCTGTCGAGAGGATTTTTGCCATCCTCAATCCTTAAAAACCCGGCACACTGTTCAAAAACTTTTTCACCCAGCTTGGGAACATTTTTCAGATCATTTCTTGTTA
>JAMCVO010000046.1 GCA_023475715.1 Actinomycetota bacterium | reverse complement strand
GCTGATGTTACTTTTATGAAATTTGCATTGGAAATAAAATTTTCAATAAATCCAATTGCGATTTATATTACCCTGGTATTATTTTTCATTCTTTTTTTAATAAATTCTCTTCATGGTTACAGAATAATTTACAGGTTTAAATTAATTGAATTATTCAGAGCTCAAAAAGAGGGTGAAAAAATACCCAAAACTTCGTATATTATTACAGCTTTGTCAGTATTGGTAATAATTGCATGTTATATATTGTCTTTGAAACTTCCTCTTCAGTTGGCTATCATGATTTCACCATTTATAATTTGCGCAGTCGTTCTTGGAACTTACGGTCTTTTTCATAACATCATTGCGTTGTATATAAAAAGCATAAGAAAAAATAAAAGGATATATTACAATAAAATGAACCTGATAAGTTTTTCTCAGATTTTATACAGGATTAAAAGCAATGCTACGGTACTTGCAACAATTGCCGTACTTGCAGCAACAACAATTTCTGCTGCAGGTACGACTTATGCTCTCTATAAAGCTGATTATGAAATAGCAAAGAGAGTTGCACCTTTTTCTTATTCTTTTTTGAGCGGAAATCAGGATTTGAATAATAAAGTCGAAAGTATCTTAAAAAATTATCCGGAATTGAAAGTAACTTCAAAAGATGATGTAAAAATAGTTGTGGCAGCACTTTCAGATAATTTAAAAGATCCATCATATAAGAAAGAATTATTCATCATTTCGGAAAGCCAGTATAACCAAATTGCCGGGCACCAGGATAATGGCAATAAGAAAATAAGCATCATAAATGAAAATGACTGTTTTTATATCCCAGACTCTTTCAGCAACATTATCGGAGATAAAGTAGAAAACAAGGCTATGTTTGCTGTTGGGAGTCAGAAGTATAATTACAATATAGCGGGCAGAATAAATCACAGTATTTTTAATTCAAATTTTGGAAATCAGGTGCTTGTTATAAAGGATGAAAATTTTAATGACATCATTAAAGATAATAATCCAAAAATCTTATCTATGAGAGGTTACATGCTTGATGATGCAGAAAATTCGAAAGAACTTACAAAAGAACTTGCTTCAGTCATACCGCAGGAACAAAAATTTAGCAGCTTTTATGACATATACTCGTATATTTATAATTTTAGCGGTCCGCTTCTTTTTATAGGATTATTCCTGGGTGTTTTATTTTTTCTTGCGACAGGAAGCATTATTTACTTTAAACAACTTATTGAAGCCGGAGAAAATAAAAATAAATATATAACATTGCGTGAAATAGGCGTAAGTAAAAATGAAATAAGGCAATCTGTTTCAAAACAGCAGCTTATAATATTTGGCCTTCCATTGATTGCCGGAATATCCCACAGCGCAATAGTACTAAGTGTTTTCCAAAAAATGCTGTGGCATAATATTTTTCAATATTGTTTGTTTATAATTATGGTATATATCGCATGTTATATATTCTTTTATTTTATAACTGTTAATTCATATACAAAAATCGTAACCAGAAAATAAAATTCGAATTGTGTAACCAGGATAAGTACGGAAAATAACTCTACTGAATTAAATTTTAAAAATATTCTTGTTTTTCAAAAATCATTGTTATAAAATATATATTACAAACCGTTTTGTATTTTGTATTAACTAAACAAGAAGCTATAACCAGGGATAAAAACAGTAAAAGTATTTTGCAAATTTTAGAAGGGACAATATATGGCAGTAAGAAAAGCAAGTGCTGTTTGGGAAGGAAATGTTGTTGAGGGAATGGGTGTTGTTGAAGTAGAAAGTGGTTTATTTAAAGGTTTTTACTCTTTCTTATCGAGATTTGCAGAAGGCAAAGGAACGAATCCGGAAGAATTACTTGGCGCAGCCCACGCAGCTTGTTATTCTATGGCACTTTCTTCTTTATTAGGAAAAAAAGGGTATAAGCCGGTCAAAATATCTACAGAAGCAAATGTTCATATCGAAAAAATTGGAGAGAATTTCAGTATTACAAAAATTCTACTGATTACACGGGGTGAAGTTTCTGGAATAGATGAAAAAATCTTTTTAGAACTTTCCAATGAAGCAAAAGTCAATTGTCCTGTATCAAAAGCCCTGGCAGCAACACATATTGAATTGGATGCCGCTCTTTTATAATGCTTTTATAATATGAATTTCCAAATTTCCTATATAAATAGTAGTTAATCTTACAGCTATTACCCGCTCAAGAAATTAAATTTTAAAACATTATAATAAATTTTATTTATTTTTTAATTCTGATAGAATTTTTCTAAGAATTTATAATATTAAATCGCTAATCCATAAGGCTTGGAAGGAGCGCAGGTATCCAATGAAAAGATATATGTTTGTCATCGAACTTAAACCGGAGCATGTAAAGGAATATGTTGAAATCCATAAAAACCCATGGGCGGAAATACTCGAGGAAATAAAAAATTCGGGTGCTAAAGAATTATTGATATGGAATTATAAAAACTTGTCAATTGTATACTATGAATGTGAAGACATTAACAAAGTTTATGAATATCTCGGTACAGCTGATGCTACCAAAAGATGGAATGTTGTAACGGGACCATGGCTTTTTATGG
>JAMCVO010000089.1:949-2582 GCA_023475715.1 Actinomycetota bacterium | reverse complement strand
TATTCAAAGACAACTCCTGCGTTACAAAATCTTCATTGTTTTCCACTGTCAAAATCTCACCTCCTACTGCTGTATTATTCTAAAACCTTTTCGGTCTATCGAGCTTGAAATCCTTTCTCAAGGGATGCCCTACAAAATCATCGGGACAGAGAATCCTTTTCAGATTCTTATGTCCAATGAAGGTAATACCCATCAAATCATATATTTCTCTCTCCTGAACATCAGCGGCCTTCCATAATGAAGTAATGGATGAAACTGATGGAGAATCCCCGGATAAACTTACCTTGACTCTTACCATACCGGCATTTTCCTGGTCCATCACATGGTATACCATTTCAAACCTGTCATCATATTGGACCGCTGTAATATCGGCAAGCATGGTAAATTTGTATTCCTCTTTCAATACTTGAAGCAGCCTCACAACATTTTCCCTGACGGCGTATATCGCTTGTCCATCCTCTGACAGCTTCAGAAGTCCGTTAAATTGGAGATTTAATTTTTCAAACAATTGTGCCGGATTATACATCTTTTTTCACCTTCGCAATCCCGGGATTCCTGATTCTTGCACGCAGCTTGAGAAGTCCATCGATTAAAGCTTCCGGACGCGGAGGACATCCCGGAATATATAAATCAACAGGAATAATTTCTTCTACACCCTTAAGGACCGTATAGGAGTCAATAAATGCCCCTCCTGATACAGCACAATTACCCATGGCGATTACATATTTCGGCTCAGGCATCTGGTCATAGAGTCTTTTTACCATCGGTGCCATCTTTTGTGTGACGGTACCCGCCACAATCATCACATCCGCTTGTCGCGGCGAAGGTCTGAAAACCTCATAGCCAAAACGTGAAAGGTCATACCTGGCTCCACCGGCAGCCATCATTTCAATGGCACAGCAGGCGAGGCCGAAAGTAACAGGCCACAGAGAATTGGAGCGGCATAAGTCGAGTGCTTTTTCAATTGTGGTTACAATAATATTGTTATCGGATAACCACTTGGTTTCATGCCCTTTTACTTCCATTCCAGTGCTCCTTTCTTCCATGCGTACCATAATCCAAGTGCAAGAATTGAAATAAAGACGAACATTTCAATAAATGCAAACATACCTACAGATTTGAACACCACAGCCCATGGGTAAAGGAAAACGGTCTCAATATCAAAAGCAACAAATATCAATGCATACAAAAAGTAGTTTATTTTAAATTGAATCCAGGTAGATCCTTGTGTATCCGGACCACACTCGTAAGTTGTCTCTTTTTCCTTATGCGGCTTTTTGGGCCTGACCAGCCAGTTTGCAGCAAGCGCAATTAAAGTGAATGCAAGTCCACCCAAAAAGAATATTCCAATTATACTAAAATTCTGCAGCACGCGTCCATCCCCTTTGCAATTCCATTTGAAAATTTATATAACCTAGAACTGTTAATTGTACAAGTCTTCCTAGCTCGTTAAAAAGTTAACAGTTTTGGGCTGCGGACACACAAAAATATAAGAGCCTCCCTCTATCCTGTGTTACAATTGAAAGGCTACTTGATATATAAAGCAGTATATACAAATCTCCACAGCACCCATTGTCTATTCTAAAGTATTCTCTACTATAATTCAATATATTTTTAACAATATTTTTTATAT
>JAMCVO010000089.1:0-939 GCA_023475715.1 Actinomycetota bacterium | reverse complement strand
GGGGGGCCGGCCGGATCTTTCTTTGCTATTGAGGTATTAAAGAAAGCAAAAAAATCAGGTAAAAAAATAAATGTAACTATTCTGGAAAAGAAGGTTAAAAAATTAGAACGTGAAACACCTTCTACTTTCGTAGATATAACCTGTGCGCCCATTTTAACTGCTTCATGCAATAGAAAAGAATCAAAGTTAAAGTATTCATCAGTCCTGCCCTTGGGCCTTGCGCCCCTATATACCGTAAACATTCTTCTAGGCTTCTGGCTATGCACTCTCCAAGCCTTTAGCACTATATTTTTCCAGTGACTTTGCAAAGTTATGGAATTAATCTGGCTTTGAATCACTTGTTTGGGTAGTGACAATCTTAATTCTTTCAATAAATCGAACATTTTCGGAGATATACCGCCGGCGCAATAATTACAGCTATCCCGAAACGCTACAGTTTCACGTTCTAATTTTTTAACCTTCTTTTCCAGAATAGTTACATTTATTTTTTTACCTGATTTTTTTGCTTTCTTTAATACCTCAATAGCAAAGAAAGATCCGGCCGGCCCCCCTCCTACTATTATAATATCAGCACCGTCTTCCAATTCTTTATGCTGGCAATAAGGATTAAAAAAGCTAATGAATTTAATAATATAATAATTCAATTTTAGTAAAACCCCCCTAAATACTTGAATCGGGTCTTAATCTTCCATGTATTATATCACATCGCAGCAGAGCTGCAAACAGGATTCAGCAGTCAGAATTCATAAATCTTTGAAAACTCAATTGCAAAAGTAAATTCCACCCCTACTATATCCAATAGTGGAATTTACTCTTACAAAATGGAATTTACTTTTTCATTTGACCTAAATCTTTGAAACGATGGACTGTCCTCTCATTCAGAATTCTGAATTCTGAATTCTGAATACTTTGCAGCTTCGCTGCGGTATGATATAATAC
>JAMCVO010000311.1 GCA_023475715.1 Actinomycetota bacterium | reverse complement strand
TAACTTGTAGATGACAAAATCAATTCGGAATATTGACAATAAAAGAATTTTTTTAAGATAATATTAAAGCGCTTGAATTATAAACCTGTTTTTTAAATTCTATTGACAATTATTCTTTTAATATATTATAATAGCTTAAATTAAAGCGCTTTAAAAATTTGGAATATGAATAAAAATTTAATACATGCACATGGTAAAAAATTAGTTTCTCTGCTTTTAAGTGATGAAGATAAAATAGAAATTCTATCTCAAGCTAAAAATTTACCCAAAATTAAGCTCTCAACTCTTGAGTTCTCAGACCTTATCATGCTTGGCAATGGTGCATTTTCACCACTTAAGGGCTTTATGGTAAAGTCTGACTACCTAAGTGTTTTAAATAGTATGAGGCTAAATAATGGCATGTTATGGCCAATGCCCGTAACGCTTGCAGCTGATAATATAGATAATCTTAAAATAGGCAACAGAGCAGCTCTTATAAGTCCTTATGATGATGAATTAATGGGTATTATTGAAGTAGAAGACATATACTCCTATGACAAAGAGGAAGAAGCCAAAAAAGTATTTAGTACTTTAGATGCTTCTCACCCCGGAGTTAAAAAACTAATGGGAAAGGGAAAATACCATATAGGAGGCAAGGTTAAAGTATTCTCCGAAGGGGGATATCCTCAAATCTTTCCCGAGTATGCAAGACCTGCTCAGACAAGAGAAATATTTGCATCCAAAGGCTGGAAAACTATTGTAGCCTTTCAGACAAGAAACCCTATTCATAGATCACATGAATACTTGACAAAGGTAGTACTTGAAAACTATGACGGCTTATTTATTCATCCCATTGTGGGAAAACTTAAAGAAGATGATATTCCAGCAAACATAAGGATGGCTTGTTATAAAGCACTAATTGATAACTATTACCCAAAAGACAGAGTAGTTCTAAAGGTATATCCAATGGAAATGAGATATGCCGGTCCTAAAGAAGCAGTTCTTCATGCAATAATACGCCAGAATTACGGATGCACCCATATAATAATAGGAAGGGATCATGCCGGGGTAGGTAAGTTTTACGGTCCTTTTGATGCCCAGGATATATTTGACACCATATCAGATAAGGACCTAGCAATTAAACCAATTAAAATGGACTGGACCTTTTACTGCCAGAAGTGTAACTCGATGGCTTCATATAAAACCTGTTCCCATTCTGATAGCGACCACAAATTGATATCAGGAACAAAGCTAAGGGAAATGTTATCAAAAGGGCAGTATCCTCCAGACTATATAACAAGACCAGAGGTCTCAAAAATTTTAATTGATTACTACAAAAACAGGGCAGTAAATAATTTATGAACAACATAATACTTATAACTATAGACACTCTAAGAAAAGATATGCTTGGCTGCTATGGCTCAAGCAACTGTATAACTCCTTTTGTTGACAGCATACAAAATAGCTGCACTGTATTTACAAATGCCTATGCAACAGGCCCCTATACTCAGGCATCCTTTCAGGCAATACTTGCCTCAAGTTATTATCTTGAATATGGCAGGGAAAAGAGCTTAAACAAGGATAAGGTACTGATATCTGAAGTATTAAAAAATAACAATATCTATACAGCTGGCTTTCACTCAAATGCATACCTTTCATACTTCTTTGGATACAACAAGGGCTGGGACATTTTCTATGATTCCATGAAAGATAGTGTAACTGATATGTATCCGTTTATAAGAGGTTCTGATATAAATAAAAAAGTAGCGGAATTTCTATCTAACTTTAGCTACTCAAAGCCCTTATTTTTATGGGTGCACTACATGGATGTTCATGAGCCATACATAGCAGAAGACAGATATCTAGAGAAAATAGATGCAAATCTTAAGCTATCCAAAGATGAGATGTTTTTCCTATTTAAAAATGTAATTCTTCCAAGAGACACATCCGACACTGATAAAGTAAGTATTCTAAAAAAACTCTATATGGCAAAAGTGGCTGAAACTGATGATTATATAAAAGAGTTATTTGGCATAATTTCTTCTCATAACTTAATAGATAACTCTATAATTATAATTACATCAGATCACGGGGATGAATTTGGCGAGCACTCTGGTCTTTCTCATGACGGCAAGATGTATAACGAGCTGCTAAGCGTTCCACTTTTAATTTATGATAAGTCATCCGGCAAAAAGGAAATAGAGACAGCTGTTTCTTTGATTGATATATCACCCACCATATGTGCTCTCTTTAATGTAGAGCCCCCTCAAGCATTTAAGGGTAAATCTTTATTTTCCTGTAACTCCAATGCATTATATGGTGAAGCCATGGGAAAGATAGGTCACAAGGAAAAGGACAGTGATAAGCCAATATACTATCTTTTAGAAGATAGCCTAAAACTAATATATAAGGAAGAAGGCTGTGTCTGGGAATCTTATGATATCAAGACCGATATGGCTGAGAAGATAAATATATACTCTAAGGTAAGCAGTAAGTTTAAAGATAAGCTAAATAGCTTCATAAACAGAAAAAGATAAAAATAGAAAGGTCAAAAGATGGTAACAGAACAAAGAAAAAGAGAACTTGAATCTAAAATATCCAAATC
>JAMCVO010000503.1:2151-2584 GCA_023475715.1 Actinomycetota bacterium | reverse complement strand
ATCTTCGGGTTTGGCACCATTGTTTGCGACTTCATTTAAAGCCTTAATTAAGTTTTGAGGATTTTCTGACATAAAAATGTTTCTGCCGAATATAATGCCTCTTGCTCCGGCATCAATGCTGACTTTGGCTTTATTCAATACATCAAGATCGTTTGATAATTTTTCAGCTCCTATTGTAAAAACAGGTACCGGAGTATTATTGATAACTTCGCCGAACTTTTCCCCGGTATAAAATGTCTTTATCATATCCGCTCCAAGCTCGGACATAATTCTTGATATTCTTTTAACTTTATGATGAACTTCATCTTTTGTTTTTTCCTTATGCTCGACAACATAACATTCACCAATTAAGGGTATGCCCAGTATTTCTTTTTGCCTTACTACTTCAGAAAATATTGAAACATTGTATGTTTCTGTTTCTTCGTCTTCATAT
>JAMCVO010000503.1:1368-2141 GCA_023475715.1 Actinomycetota bacterium | reverse complement strand
AAAACAGGGAGCATATTATTGCTTCCCCGCCAGCCTCAACAGCTTCCTCTACATTTGTAGCAATTGCAGTATGAGCCTGTCTATATTCAAGAGGATAATAAAACGAACTTGACCAGTTAATCCTAATTACAGGAATAGGGCTATTTTCTTTTGTAAACAACTGCCAGTTTCTTTTTAGCATAAAGCGGGACATTAACAGGGCATCAGTTCCCATACAGTTGTTAATTGCTTTTACAGCATCTTCAATACCTGGCTGGTCTCCATATTCCATAACATGATCAAGAGCAGAAATAATCAGATTTTTTTTATTTTTAAATAGTTTGGCGATCCTTATGTTTTTTCCTGACATTGATTATTTCTCCTTTGAAATAACTTATTGATATTTTAAATTTATATTTATTATAAAAAGCTAAGAAAAAATTTTAAATCTCAATTATTTTACAACCCATCATCTTTCCAAAATCTAATAATTCGTCATATACGCTGCCATAGACAATAGCAGAATGATGAGATCCTCCCACTCTGCTGTATTCTGAAAGAAAATCGTTAACAGGCATCTGTGGTTTTATCCAGCCGGTTATAGAATCTTCTAAATCGTGTTTTAAATCTATCAGCTCAATGCAGCTTAATATTAAAGTGTAACCGTGCAAAGAAGGTGAAAAATTAACAAGAACAGCCTCTCCTTCTTTGAATTGTCCTATTGCAACAGCTGGGTTGCCCACCTGAATAAACGGCAGATCTTTCCTGATCAATTTTGGAAAGATGATGGGTTG
>JAMCVO010000503.1:0-1358 GCA_023475715.1 Actinomycetota bacterium | reverse complement strand
CATCCGGATCCCAGACTAATATTTAACTCTCCCATATGACTGAGTAAAATTAAATTTTCCTTCCAGTCAGGGCAAAACATTTCCGTAAAAGAAGTTTCAGGATAAACACTCATTAATGCACCTACCACTCCTGCTGTCATAACATCTCCTTCTCCGGCATAACCTATACCTCTGGCCATTGCTTTGCTTGCTTCTAAAAATGGAATTGTCGGAAACCCTGATTCAAAAGAAAGGTTTGTAAAATTAATAGTAAAAGCATTCAGCTTGTTTTCTTCTATCCAGCTTCTTATTGCAAATCCGATTCTTGCTGAATTTAAATGTACATCCGGATCCAGCTCTTTAATATCAAAATAATTAAAATCTGATTTAATTTCGTCTTTTAGTGGTGTGCTACTTTTATCAGGCATCATATGAGCCACATCTATAAAATCACTTTTAACGGTTTTAATTCCCAAATCCTTAGTTAATCTATTTTCAGAAACAAAAAAGTCTCCCATTCCATAAAAAGGCCCTCCTAGACTTCCTACTCTTGATGTAAGCAATGAACTATAAACCATGGCTGAATTAATCTTTTTGACCAGGTCCTCTATTGAATCAGGTTCTGAAATAGATCCGGCTGTAATCAGAAAATTTTTTTTATTTCTAAGCAAAACATTACACATATCCTGAACTCCATGTATTCCATGGTTGCACATAATATCATTTGAGATAAGTTTATTACTGAAGTGATACTTCATAGTAGTGTCCAGAACAACCACCGGTAATCTGGTTTTAGTTAATGCATTAATGCATTCCATCGAAGGTGAGTAAGCTAAATGCAAAGTAACGATTACATTTACTCCTGATTTTTCAAACTCCTTAACTGCTTTTTTGAATTCTTCATCAAATCTGCATATAGGGCTTAAATATATTTCCAACCCCTTTTGTTCAAGCTTACCTTCTATGTCCTTTATGAAAGGTTCAAATTCATTCCTTAAATACGGCATTGTATCATCATAAAGCTTTAAATACATTAGGAGCAACCCGACTTTTATTTTGGTCATTTCCATCATTCCGATCTTTCAAATAATCAATTATTAATAAAAATCATATAATCATGCTAAAATTATTTCAGGCCTTAAGTAAAAACCTAAGACCTGAAATTCTTAATTAATTAATAACATTATGGCAGATATGATTAAAAATTATTATATACTTTAACAGTTTTTCCGCCGCTTCTTATTGATTCCCACGCTGCAGATAATGCAGCAATTGTTTTAACACCTTCCTCTGCATCTATCAAAGGTTTCTTATTATTGACAACAGCATTTTCAAAATCAGCCATATACCTTCTTATAGCATCGCCCTGGCCATAAGCA
>JAMCVO010000687.1 GCA_023475715.1 Actinomycetota bacterium | reverse complement strand
TGAAATTGATTTTTATTTATATCTAATATTTTTTTTATTTCTTCAAAATTTTTCATATAAACCACCTTTGCTAAAAACAGGGTTTAAGAAATTATTATTATTATAACTATTAGCACTGAAACTGTCTATTAGGGTTAATCAAGTAACCATCTTTATTAAACAGATCTTTTATGTGGATTATTTCCTTAAAAAATTTATCAAAATTTCACTACCTAGGCCAGCCAAAGTTGACTTACGTTATAGAATCTAAAACTAAGAATATAATTATTACTTAGGTTAGCCAGTATGAATTTTAGAAAACTATTATTTAATACCTTCTTCAATAAACCAGTGAAGATATTTTCTTATATCACCAGTCAGATAGAAGGGAAGATTTAAAAGAAAAAACTTTTTTCCATTTATAGTTTCTGCAGTATCAACCTTTAATTTCCCTGAATATACCCTTACAGCATATTTATGATTTGCTCTGTTAATGAACTCGTGCAGTGAACGCAATCGACCAGCTTTTCCTGCCTTTACTTCAATAGGAATAATATAGTTTTCAAATGGAATAATAAAATCGATCTGGGCACTTGACTGCTTCCACCGATCCTTTAAAAAACATTCTTATTTAAGCGAAGAAATAAAAAGAAAAGTTGATATGATTATTAAGAGTCCCGTATCTTTGGGTGAACCATTAAAGGGTAACTTCAGAGAGTTTTAATTAAATATTTAGATTAAAAAATTCTAACTGCACAACTGCTGACAAAATTTAATACAAACATAATAACAAATACAACGACAAAAATGAAAAATACTACTCTAAATACTAAAAAAGCCAGACCACTCAAACCTCTGAAACCAAAAATGGCTGCAATAAGGGCTATAATAAGAGCAATTATTCCTATTAATAAAAAGATACTCATATAAACTCCTTTTTCGGTATTGTTAATAATTTAAATTATTCCATAGGAGAAAGTTTTACTTTTTTTATCATAGTTTTTCACCTCATTTTTTGATTATAAAACTGTGCAAAACATTTTAAAAGAATTATTTTTAATGTCACTATCACATTAATATAACTATTTATAAAAATTTCTAATAGGATTTGCAGAAATAAAAAATAGCTATAAATAAAAAGCAGTTGTATAATCATGATAAGAGTAAAGACTTCTGGGAAATATATTAATAATAAAAAGTATAAGGAGACAAAATGGAAGCAAATAAATTATATGTTTTGCCGGAACTTACCTATCCTTATAACGCACTTGTACCATACATTTCAGAGGATCTACTGAGATTGCATCATGATAAACATCACGCAGCTTATGTGAATGGAGCTAATGCCATTTTAAAAAAGATGGATACGGCAAAGATTGACAATGCTGATTTCGACACAAAAGCTACTTTTAAGGAACTCTCCTTCCACATTGGCGGACACCTGCTTCATTCGCTTTTCTGGAAGAATCTTGCCCCTGCAGATAAGAATGAAGGCGGAAAACCATCAATGACAATCAGCAAGGTCATAAATGGTGAGTACGGTTCCTTCGACAGATTCAAAAAATTATTTTCTCAGACTGCGATAAGTGCCGAGGGCTCGGGGTGGGCTGCACTTACCTTTTGCATGCAGACCAAAAGACCTATCATAATGCAGATTGAAAAGCATAACACAAATATTTACCCTATGTATAAAATACTCATGGTACTGGATGTCTGGGAACATGCGTATTATCTTGACTACAAAAATGATAGGGGAAAATTTGTTGAGGCTTTCTGGAACATAGTAAACTGGGATGAGATAAATAAAAGGCTTGAAACCTAATAAAAGTTAGTTATTCTACTCAAATGCAGGTCCGGTAACATCTGCATTATTATTATAACCATAGCTTTCCCAGTATCCCCGGAAGCCAGTATCCGATGACAGCTCGATACGGGTAACCCATTTGGCCCATTTATAGCCATATTTGCTTTTAGCCACTACCTGGAAGGGAAACCCTCTTTCTTGGGGCAGAGTGATATCATTTAGTTTCAAAGCAATAATGATGTTATTATCGCGGATGTAGCTCAAATCAAGAGAAGAATATCCCTCGGGAACATCAGTAGTGTGAAAAATAACTATTTTAGCATCAGATTTAACTCTGGCATCATTAAAGATAGAATTAAGTTCCGGGCCGGTCCATTTGGCTGTAAAATTCCAGCCCTCGACACAATTTAAGTCCATCAACCATGATATCTGGAGGTATGATAATAAGTCATCATAGGTCAGAGTCAGGGGATTTTCTACAAGACCATCTACGGTCAGCCTGTAAGTATCCCGGTCAATATACTGAGTACCAGCCAGAGCGTTATTGCGTTGTTCTGCAATGGGTGTAAGTTTTGTTCCCTGAAATTCTGTAGCCTCTGCCTCCACTGTATTTGAAATTAATGAAGGCTGACTGCTGCAGGCAGATAATAAATAAGTTACTAATGATGAGGACATGATAGCTACTAGCACCACTCCTCCTGATATTTTTAGGAAATCGCGTCTGCTTAAGTCTTTTTTCATTTATTGTCGCTTACCCCATTTAAAAAAATTTCTTAAATTTTATATAATGATTATAAGTAATAATATCCATAACATTTTAAATCTGCTCATATTATATCCTTTCAAACCCATAGTTCCATATAAAGTACTAATGCTAATAGTAATAATCCACCTATTATCAGTATGCCATTAATTAACCAAACTCTGTGTTGATTTGTCCTGTAGATTGCCAGTCTGATGTTTAAAAGCACATGACTCAAAAACAAGACAACCAGCGGCAAAATAGTCACTCTATGTATGAAATCTGCCAGTCTGCGATCAATAAGTCCAAAGGTAGCTTTATAAATAATTTCTGTACGAGTAATACCCCACCCTGAAACTACTAAAATCACCACAACTGCCAGAAGCAGCCAGGCACTGATGCGGGTAAAAATTTTTAACCATTTAATCGATTTAGGTGCTTCATCGATGTAACTTTTTAATTTCATTAGTGATTAAATAACTCTTATTTCAAAATTTATTTGATATTTGAACTTTTCAAAACCCATTGTGAATTTTCAAAAATCCAATAATATAACCTATTATAATAATGAGTTAAAAAAGTGTCTACAATTATAAGAAAACAGGCTTAATCAGATTGAAAATCATAAAAAGAGATGCAATTCCAATAAATGCGAATGTAATCCATGCAATAACCTTATATGCTTTTTTACTTTTGAATTCCCCTACAACTCTTTTATCACTAGCAACTTTTATAATTATCGCAATCAAAGGAATGGAGATAACCCCATTGATGATAGCAACGTAAAATAGAGCAGTAATTGGATTTATCTTAATCAAATCGATTAATGCTCCAATGAGAGTTGCTGCACCTAAAACTAAATAAAATGGCCATGCATCTTTTAGTTTTTTACTTAACCCTTCTTTAAAACCAAATGTATCAGAAATTGCATATGTAACACTTCCAGCAAGAACAGGAATGGATTGAAACCCAATGCCAACAATGCCTATGGTAAATAATAGATAGGCAAAATTTCCTGCCAAAGGTTTTAATGCCAGAGCAGCTTCTTGTGGTGTTCCAATACTTGTTATTCCGCTTTTATTTAAAGTTGCAGCAGTAGTTATTAAAATAAAAGCAGCAATTAAATTAGAAAAAACCATCCCGATAACAGTATCATTCCTGAGGGTTTTTACTTCTATTTTTGTTGTAACAGGTTCTTCACCAAATACTTTAATTTTTCCACTGTTAATTTCATCTTCTACTTCTTGTGAGGCCTGCCAAAAGAAAAGATACGGGGATATTGTGGTACCGATAAAACCCACCATTGTCATGAAATAGACCGAACTGAAACTAACATGTGGAATAAATGTATATAATAATATGGAGCGCCAGTCCTGTTTTACCATAAAGGCAGTTATTACATAAACCAAAAGGGTAAAACTCATAAATTTAAGGTAAATAGAATATTTTTTATAAGAAATAAACACTTCCATCAATATAATGATTACTGTTACTAAGGACAGCCAGAATATTGTTGACAGACCCAAAATCATCTTAAGACTTGCAGCAATTATTCCCAAGTCTGCAGCTATATTTAAAGTATTGGCAAAAATTAGAAGAATAACCGAAAAATAAAGAAGCTTTTTAGAGTAAAATTTTTTTATTACACCGGCAAGTCCCATTCCTGATGTCATGCCGATTCTCCCGCACATCTCCTGTATGGAAAACATCATAGGGATTAAAAAAAGAGACAACCAATTAAGTTTATATCCAAATTGTGCTCCCGCTATTGAATAAGTTGCTACACCTGATGGGTCGTCATCAGCAGCACCTGTAATAAATCCTGGTCCTAATTTTCTAAAGATATTTCTTAGGGCTCTATAAAATTTAGGCATTTTAATTTTCATTCTTTTGAGAATTTATTAACAGATCCAAAACCCTTAATTATACGTATTATACTACCATGTAATTTCTCCTTCAAACCATTAAAAAACCCCTTGATTTTATTTAAATATCTGTTAATATGTTAATGAATCTGTAAACTATTAAACTTGTAAATATTAAGTAACTAAATAAAAAAAATTTTTTATACAAAACGTGAAAGGAGCAAATTATGATGATGGGATGGCCTATGATGGGGTTTTTTGGTGGAGGATTAGGAATCCTGGGAATGATATTAAGCTTCATTTTTTTTGTGGCAATAATAATTGGAATTATTTTCTTAATTGTATGGCTGGTAAGAAGAGCAAGCTATTCAGGTGAAAGTATACAAAAGACAAATGAAGCCATTGAGATACTAAAAGGAAGATATGCTAAGGGTGAACTGACTAAAGAGCAATATGACAATATGAAAAAAGAATTAATGTCATAAATTAATGTCAGTTTTTTATATTAAAAAAACAGGCAAAAATATAAGACAATGAAAAATATAAAAAAATTTTTAATAGTTTCAATAATATTAATAGCTGTAGGCATACTTGGTCTAATCTCTTTATGCACAATATCCAATTTATCTTCCCCGGTCGGTACTTTTGGAACAGGTACAGGTTATACATTTAGACCTGAAGATATGATGAATATGATGGGAGGATTTAATTTAGGACAACAGAATAATAATTTAAAAAATATCAGTTTTGATGAAGTTAAATCATCTGTTGAAAAATATTTAAATGATACTGGACTGCAAAATATAAAAATTAAGGAAATCATGGAATTTTCAAATAATTTTTATATTGAAACTGTTGAAGAAGATACTGGATTTGGAGCATTGGAGCTTCTGCTTGATAAAACAAGCGGTGCTATATTTCCTGAATACGGGCCAAATATGATGTGGAATCAAAAATATGGAATGCGCTCTATGATGGGTAATAATCAGCTTGATATCAATATGAAGATTGATGAACAAAAAGCAATAGAGATTGCCAACAGTTATCTGGCAAAGATAAGCCAGAATGAATTTGCAGGTGATGAAGGGCAAAAATTTTATGGTTACTATACTATTGACACAATCAATAAAGACGGAAATGTTGTAGGGATGCTAAGTGTAAATGGCTTTACAGGACAGGTATGGTATCACAGTTGGCATGGAACTTTTTTAGAAATGAAAGAATATTGATTTCCTGTAAGATTTGTTTGTTCTGATATAAAATCTTAACCTAAGAAAAATTTATATATGAATAATATTTTCGTGCTGCATGCAAGCATTTGTAAAACACTGGCAAATCCAAGAAGACTGGAAATCATTGCCGCCCTTCGTGATGATGAACTTACAGCAACCCAGCTAATCCAAAAGATGCATATCAGTAAGGCCAATCTTTCTCAGCACATGAGTATATTGGCTCAAAAAGGTGTTGTTCTCTCAAGACGCGAAGGGATTAATGTTTTCTATAAATTATCTGACACAAGAATAACAGAGGCTTGTGATCTGATGCGAGAAGTCCTTATAAAAAATTTAGAACAAAACAAACACATACTTAAAGATATTAAAAATTCTAATAAATCTAATAAATATTGATTATAGTGAAATTAACTATATAGTGAAACAAAAGCCCATATCAATCATTAGAGTTAAATTAAACGACATTATGATTGTATGTTTTGCCTTGCCCGCACTGACAGTTTGAAGATTTTTGACAAAAGTTACTCAATTTTCTAAAATGTTATTTCTACTTTCACTAAAATATTTAAATTCTAAAAAAGGCAATCTATGAGTGACATTAATAAGAAATCAGACTTTATAAGAGATATAATCAGGACAGACTTAGAAAAAGAAGACAGCAGTAAAAAAATTCACACAAGATTTCCACCTGAGCCCAACGGATACCTGCATATCGGACACGCAAAATCAATCTGCTTAAATTTTGGGCTTGCCGAAGAGTTTGACGGCAGTTGCAACTTGAGATTTGATGATACAAACCCGACAAAAGAAGAATCCGAATATGTAGAATCTATAAAGGCAGATATAAAATGGCTGGGATTTGACTGGGGACCTCGGCAGTATTATGCTTCCGATTACTTTGAACAGCTTTATGAGTTTGCTGTAACGCTGATAAAAAAAGACAAAGCATATGTTTGTGACTTAAGTGCTGAAGATATACGTCAGTACAGGGGAACACTTACAGCACCAGGAAAAGAAAGCCCTTACAGAAACCGCTCTCAGGAAGATAGCCTGCAGCTATTTAAAGAAATGCGGGAAGGCAAATATCCTGATGGTTCAAAAGTATTGAGAGCAAAAATAGATATGTCTTCACCCAACCTTAATATGCGTGATCCCGTAATGTACCGTATACTGCATAAAAGTCATAACCGTACAGGAAACAATTGGTGCATTTATCCGACCTATGACTGGGCACACGGACAGTCAGATTCTATTGAAAACATAACGCATTCAATATGCACGCTGGAGTTTGAGGACCATCGCCCTCTCTATGACTGGTTCATCAAACAACTCGGAATACACCACCCCAGGCAAATAGAATTTGCCCGTCTTAACCTTACGTATACAGTGATGAGCAAGAGAATGTTACTTGAACTGGTAGAAAAAAAATATGTAAATGGCTGGGATGATCCAAGAATGCCTACCATTTCAGGGATGAGGCGAAGAGGTTATCCACCGGAAGCAATCCGCGACTTCTGTTTGCAGATAGGAGTGTCAAAAGCAGAAAGCACGGTAGAGATGGCATTTCTTGAACATTTTATAAGGGAAGATCTAAATAAAAAAGCGGCCAGGGTTATGGCAGTATTGCACCCTTTAAAGGTTATAATTGACAACTATCCCGATGACCGGGAGGAAGAGTTGATTGCTATAAACAATCCCGAAGACAGTTGTGCAGGTACTAGAAATGTACCTTTTTCAAAGATTTTATTCATAGAGAGAGAAGACTTTATGGAAGATGCACCTTCAAAATTTTACAGGCTGACTCCGGGAAGAGAAGTGAGACTGAGGTATGCATATTTTATAAAATGTGTTGATGTAATAAAGGATGGAGATGGTAATATTTTAGAACTTCATTGTACATATGATCCTGCTACCAGAGGTGGAGACGCACCTGATGGTCGAAAGGTTAAAGCAACTCTTCACTGGGTTTCTGCCAGACATTGCCTGACGGCAGAAGCCAGATTGTTTGACAATCTTTTTATAAACGAAAATCCTCTTAAAGTAGAAGAAGGTCATGATTTTAAAGAAAATTTAAACCCGCATTCATTGAAAATAGTTAAGGACTGCAGGATTGAACCTTCACTTAGTAAAGTAAAACCATCAAACATTTTTCAATTTGAGAGATTGGGATACTTCTGCGTAGATCCTGACACTTCTAATGAAAATATCGTATTTAACAGAACTGTAACCTTAAAAGATGAATGGGAAAAAATAAGGGTATCTACTTTTACTAGTCTATAGCTATTTCTACAACTTTCTGCACATTATTTATTTTTTCAAAAACTACTTTAAACTTGACTTTGTCATTTAAAGATTTTATTTATTCTTTTTTGACTTCATCAGTCTCTTATTAATATATAGACGTTCATCTGACCTTTTAATAATGTCATAGATGTTGATATTCTCATCTTTTTGAGTTGATGCAATACCGATAGCAATATCTATTTTTATTTTTTTGCTTTGGCTGTTATATGCTTTTATTTTCTCACTTAATTCTTTTTTTCTTTTATTTGCGACGGCCATACCGGCTTTAGGTAAAATTGCGCAGAACTCATCTCCCCCAATTCTTGCAAGAATATCCGTTTTTCTTATGAATGAGGATAAAATTTTTGCAGTTTCCCTGATTAAGATGTCTCCCTGCTCATGGCCGGCTTGATCATTTACATCTTTTAAATTATTAATATCAATTGAGATTATTGTAATGGGCTTGAACCTTTTAATATCACTGTTTATCCTTTTTAACTCTTCATCAAAATACATCCTATTGTAAAGTCCTGTCAGACTGTCATGAAAGCTAAAAAACTGGTATTGATTTTTTAAATCATTAAGATCTGATTCAAATTGTCTTTTTTCAACCTCCAGCTTTTTTCTTTCTATTGCATACTTGATTGAGCGTTTTAATGTTTTACCGTCAAACTGGCCTTTAACTAAATAATCCTGTACCCCCTCAAAAGATTTTATGCGCAAATTTATTTAATGTGGTTAAAATTTAGTTTATTAAAACTTAAAATTTTTATTATTAAAAACTCTGATACAGGCATCTACTATATTATTATCATAAAAAATATCTTTACCTTCCGCAAGCTCTTTAAAAGCCTTATTTATTCCAAGAGAAGCTCTATAAGGTCTGTGTGTTGCCATAGCTTCAACAGTATCAGCTACTCCTATTATTTTAGCTTCAAGCATGATATCTTTATCTTTTAAGCCTTTGGGGTATCCTGAACCATCAAGCCTTTCATGATGCTGCAGTATTATTTCTGCAATTGGGTAACCAAAATCTATTTCTTTTAAAATATCATAACCAATCTGAGAGTGTGTTTTAATCATTGCAAATTCTATATCTGTAAGGCGGGTAGGTTTTGCCAGTATTGATGCAGGTACTCCAATTTTACCTATATCATGGATAAGAGCTGCTGTAGAAATTGTATTAACTTTTTCATTATCCAGTGCAAGTTCTTGTGCAATACTTATAGATAGCTTTGCTACTCTTTTTTGATGGCCGGCAGTATATAGATCTTTAGTCTCTACTACGGTTGCTAGAGTACTCATTATCCCGTCTAAAATTTTTTGTAGTCTATCATAGCTTTGTTCTAACTTTGTCTCATTTTCCTTTAGTTTATTTTCAACACTTTTTCTCTCTATAGCGTAGGTAATTGAACGGATAAGTAGATCGGGTGTGTTAAATTGGTCTTTGAATAGATAGTCCTGGACCCCAACAGATAATGATTTTATTGCCATTTCCTTATCATTAAGGCCGGTTAACACTATAATAGGTATACCGTTTGCTTTTTCGATTATTTTAGTTACAGTATCTAGACCTCGACTGTCGGGAAGTAAAAGATCCAATAATATTATATCTAAATAATTACTGGAAATACTCTTCAACCCATCTGATAGATTCTTGGCATAAAGTAGCTTAAAATTATTTTTTTCTGTTTCTTGTAAAAATTCACTTATCAGTCTAACATCTGCAAGGTTATCTTCAATTAAGAGAATTTTTTTTGGATTACTATGCATTATTTATGTATTTTTCCATTTGGTGGCAATTTTACAACTGTAAACCAGAAATCTTCAATTGATTTTACAACTACAATAAACTGCTCCAGATTAACTGGTTTGGTTATAAAACAGTTTGCTCCAAGATCATAAGTTTTTATAATATCCAATTCATCTTTAGATACGGTAAGAATTACAATGGGAATTCGTTTTAAATCCCTATCTCCCTTAATTTCCTTCAGTACTTCACGTCCATCTTTTTTGGGCAAGTTTAAATCAAGCAATATTAAGTCTGGTCTTATTGAATCTCTATATTTCCCTCTGTTTTTTAAATATTCTAATGCTTCTATTCCATCATAAACTGCATTTAAATTCATTTTGATTTTGCCATCTTTTAGTACTTCTGTTGTTAACCTTACATCTGCTATGCTATCTTCAACAAGAAGCACATTTATTGATTCAAAAATCATCTTTTCATTCATTGTTATAATTTCTCCTTTACGGGTAAAGTAAAATAAAATGTAGAACCTTTGTCTATTTCTGATTTAACCCATATCTTACCTCCATGACGCTCAACTATCCTTTTACAGATTGCAAGTCCTATTCCTGTTCCCGGATATTCATCTTTTGTGTGCAGGGTTTGGAATATTTCAAATATTCTATCAAAATACTGCGATTCAATACCAATACCGTTATCAGCTACTGAAATTATCCAATTATCTTTTTCCTTTTTAGATTTTACTACAATCCTGGGGGGATTATTACTTTTAAATTTTATTGCATTACCAATTAAATTTTGAAATAAGTTCGTTAGCTGTGAAAAATCTGCGTTAACTATTGGAAGACTCCCCTTTGTTATTGTTGAGCCCTTTTTGTCTATGGATATTTGTAGATTTGATATGACATAATTTACAACATCCTCTAAGTTTACAGGTTCGAATGGTTTTATGCGGGTATTTATTCTTGAGTACGATAAAAGATCATTTATCATATTTTGTAATCTTATTGTCCTATCTTCAATAAAACCTATAAAATCATTGGCATCAGAATCAAGTTTGTCTTTATATCTTCTTGCAAGAAGCTGGACATAGTTAGATATTACCCTTAAAGGTTCCTGCAAATCATGGGATGCAACATAGGCAAACTGGCTAAGCTCATTATTCGATATTTCAAGTTTTTCTATTGTTTGATTTAGTATATTTTCTGCTTGTTTTAGTACCGTTATATCTTTAAAAGTAGCAATTATGCTTGAAAGTTTTCCATTACTATCTTTTACTATTGAAGTTGTTAAGGCAACTGGTATTTCCCTACCATCATTTGATGTGATTGTAAAGCCAATAACTGGGGTAGTTTTTCCACCAGGATGAGATTTAAATGAAGCCGAAACCCTTTGGATATCATCAGGCTTTACTAATTTTTTAATTAAATCAGCAGTATTTTTGCCGACTAGTTCATTTTCTTTAAAACCTGTCATTTCAGCAAATGATTTATTAACAGTTGTAACTGTTCCTTTCTTACCAGTTATAACCAGACCATCACCCATTGCATCTACAATATTTGCTCTTTCTATTGCTACTTCCAGTTTTTTTCTATCATCCTCCATCCGCTTTCGGTCAGTTATGTCACGAGCAGCTGCAAATACTCCCTGAACTTCTCCTGCTTCATTTTTGTATATTGTAGCATTGTATAAGACATCTGTAGTTTTACCCGAGATATGTTTGATTGTAAGAGGGTAATCTCTTACAAATCCCTGCAGAAATACCTGTTTATAGCCTTTTTTTGCCTTTTCAGGTTCTGTGAAATAATCTGAGAAATCTTTACCAATTAGCTCCTGGCGTGATATGCCTGTTGCTGTTTCTGTTGCATTATTGACATCTGTAATTTTTCCATCCCGGCTTATGGTTACTAATGGATCAAGGCTTGCTTCTATGAGAGCGCGGCTATACAATGAAGCTTTTTTAAGTTCATCCTCTATTTGCTTTAGTTCGGTTATGTTTTTAAGTATACCCACCCGGCCAATTTTATTACCATATTCATTTCTTAATTCAGTTGAAGAAATAAGAACCGGAATTTTCTTTCCATTTTTGTTTTGAATATCGGTCTCACCTCTCCAGAATCCTTTTTCTTTAATTGATTTTTCAATTTGATCTGCCACTTTTATTTGGGATTCTGTTGGTATTGCAATTTTATAAATATTACGACCCAACATTTTACCTTTTTTGTAACCATATAGCTTATCATGAGCTTTATTTGAATAGATTAGAATATCCTCGCTATCTACTATCCCTATTGCATCTGTTACATTGTCTACTAAGTATTTATATTTTTTTATTTCTTCTTCAGCTTTTTTTCTTTTAGTTATGTCACGAGCAGCTGCAAATACTCCCTGAACTTCTCCTGCTTCATTTTTGTATATTGTAGCATTGTATAAGACATCTGTAGTTTTACCCGAGATATGTTTGATTGTAAGAGGGTAATCTCTTACAAATCCCTGCAGAAATACCTGTTTATAGCCTTTTTTTGCCTTTTCAGGTTCTGTGAAATAATCTGAGAAATCTTTACCAATTAGCTCCTGGCGTGATATGCCTGTTGCTGTTTCTGTTGCATTATTGACATCTGTAATTTTTCCATCCCGGCTTATGGTTACTAATGGATCAAGGCTTGCTTCTATGAGAGCGCGGCTATACAATGAAGCTTTTTTAAGTTCATCCTCTATAATTTTGCGATCGTTAATGTCTTCAATCATCTTAAGACTGTAAAGGATTTTTCCTGTCCTATCTCTTATAACAGAAGAAGTCAGGTTGACCCAAATTATGTTTTTTTGCTTGTTAATATAGCGTTTGTCTATTGTATAAAATGGAATTTTCCCAGAAAAAACTTTCTCTGCGAGATTTTGATCTATTTTTAAATCTTCGGGATATGTAATATCTGAAAACTTCAAAGTAGTCAATTCTTCTTCTGAATACCCTAACATTTGACATAATCTATTGTTGACCTTTATAAATTTATAATCACTATCTATAAGTGCCATACCTATAGGACCTTCTTTAAAAACTTTTTGGAAAAATCCTTCTTCTTCCTTCATTCTTATTCCTCTAATAGTATAAAAAATTAATCTTTGTATAAAAATTTAAATAATTATTGTAATAATGTTTAAAATAATATCATAATTTATCTTTTTTTAAAACATTTATTTAAAAATATTTATAGAATTTATAAAATAAATAACTCCAGTAATTTTTACACACTAGGCGACTTCATAGTGCCCGGAATTCCACAATAAAGCAGGTACGATACTGAAATTAAATATCAGTCTTATCTATAGCCTTCCGGATAACCTGTTCAATTGAATTAATAAAATCTTTTGTATTATCAAACCAACTTTTAACCTTTTCATAATCAAATTCAACAAAATCTTCATAATCACCACGTTGCCTGAACCCAAACATCCTGTTGTAAAAATCACCATATTCTTCGGATATAATTCCGGGTTTTACAAATTCTTTATTAAACAGGCTCCTTGCACCACTATGCTTTGAAGAAGAAAGTCCTTTTGTTAAAAGGAGAGCAAGCACCTCATAAAATATTGCGTAATATATCCTGTTAACAGCAGCAATAAGTTTATTGTTATCAAGCATAATCTCTGCCTCTTCGAGTGTTTCTTTTGCTCTTTCTCTTCTGTATTTGATGGTACTCTCTTTCATTATACGAGCACCCCTTCCCTGTTAATGTTGCAATGAATGGGCATGGTTTCTGCAAGATGTGAACTCCAAAAATCTTCAGACTCCACCAGTATTCCAAAAATCACATCATATTTTATTTCTATCTTAAAGCCCATGCTGAATACCTCTTCTCTTATATTGTCATCGACCTTATTTTTTAAAATAATTAAAATATCCATATCCGATTCTTCATCAAAGTCACCTCTTGCTTTTGAGCCGTAGAGGATGATTTCAGTAACTGAAAAACTTTTAAGCAATTTATTTTTCAATTCCAGTAACGCTTTTTTTTCGTTCTCCTTTAAATTTAAGTTACCCAAATTTTTCATTTTGGGTGCCTCAATTTTTTTACCAGAATCTATCAACCAGCTATCAACAGCTTCTTTTTTAAATCTCCACATCCCCCCAATTTTAATACCCGGTAATTCTTTTTTTTTAGCAAGTTTATAGATAGTTTTTTCATTAATTTTTAAATAAAGCGAGAGGTCTTTGATGGTCATTATGTCATTGTTTTCCATTTTAGCCTTTCTTTCATATATATGGTTT
>JAMCVO010000305.1 GCA_023475715.1 Actinomycetota bacterium | reverse complement strand
TTATTTTAATATACCCGCTATTCCGGATTTTGCATAATAATTATTAGCGCCATCAAATTACTAAAATCTAATGGCGCCGATTTAAGGATATATTAAATAAGAAATCCTTGTCAATTAATTGGCAAAATTTCTGCCCTTATTTAATTCTTCAAATCTGGTTAAATATTCCTATAGGACTTATGAAGAAATTAGAGATAGAGAAATAATTGAATAAAAGGCGCCTGATTTTTTTCTTTTAACACATTTTAAAAATGTGTTAACTTAACTGTTGTATAAATGGTAAGAATTTGGATCTGCTTTAACCAAGTTTAATTTCCGGTAATATTTGTCTCTGTTCCTAAACTGATTTTCTAAAAACTCAATATTTTTATCTCTATAGTCATAAATGTATTTAGAATCTTCGGATCTTAGTATCCGGCCAATATATTGAACCAATTTACCCTCAAACGAAAAAGGATAAACCAAAAACAAATAGTCAAGCATTTCAAGATCCAATCCCTCACCAAGTAATTGGCCTGTAGCAATGAGCACCTGGAAATGTCCTGATTTAATTTGCAATAATTTTAATTTCCTCATCTGTTGTGAATCATCACCAGTAATGGTAATTACTTCGCAATAAGATCTTAGATAAATATTTAAAACTTCAACATGATCCTTTCGTTCGGTAAGAACTAAAATTTTTTTATTTGACTTCAGGTTTTTAATAACATCATCAGCTATCATTTTGTTTCTTTCCGAATCAAAAATAAGAAACTTAAACAAAATCTGAAAATCATCAATTTCTTTATCGTAAGGAATAGAAAGAGAAGTATTTCTTATAATTAACTGTATACTCCTTTTTGCTGTATTGTCAGTACTATCTTCAATGTCTTTTGCGTCAAATATTATGTCTCCGATGAATAAAAAAATTAACTTTTCATCATTATATTTTCTTTTAGGTGTAGCAGTTAAACCATAAATATAATTAGGATTAAAATTGGTTATTACTTCTCTAAAACTTTTAGCGGGAATATGGTGACATTCATCAATAATTACTGTTCCGAAATTATCACCTATTATTTTTAGATTTGGCGATTTTACCAGACTTTGTATCATCGCAACAGTAATTAAATCTGATATTTTCTTTTTGCTTCCTGAAATTTGGCCGATATCTTTTTTGCTTATTCCTAAAAAGTCCTGAATTCTTTCCATCCACTGATCGTAAATTTGTTTCCGATGAACAAGTATGATAGCAGGTTGGCTCTTCCTGGCTATTAATTCCAATCCTATTATTGTTTTACCTGAACCAGGAGGAGCTACTATTATTCCATCATCATGGTTCTTACAATTTTCAAGTATTTGTCCCTGTAGATTACTGAGATTAATTTTTGAATTAAATTCAACACCACCTAATTTTTTCCTCTCATCCAAAATCTTAAATATTATTTTATTTTCATTAAAGAAATTAATTAACCGATTTTGAAAACCCCTTGGAATTCTAACTTCACCCTTGAGTTCTGTGATAAGGTTAAAAAATTTCTGAACCCCAAATAAACCTTTCCCAATTTTTTGTCTTACTACATATTCACTGTTAATAAAATTTAAATTTTCCTTCAGAAATGCTGATAATTTTTTGTCAATCTGGTTTTTATTTAAAATTATCTGATTTTTTAGAGTGATCATCAAAACATCTTTTTTATAGTGATCAATACTTTCGGATATGCTTACTCTCTCTGACTTATTTTCATTTTTCAAAGTTAAAAACAATTGATTTAACCTGGAAACTGAGATCTTATTAATACTTCTTAAATAATTCCACTGATCTGATATTAATTCGAAATTTTCCGGGTTTAAAAAAACCATTTTGTTTTCATGTATTACTTTACCATTTAAAGGCAAGGCTATTAAATTGCCAAATCCTTTCCCGGTATGATAATCCTGATTTGGAAACACTCTGTCAAAACTGATTTCCTTCTCAAATTGAGAAAAGTTTAAAGCTTTTCTAATTATTTCTAAAATAATCTTCCTGCTTTTATAAGCAGGATATTTATCTTCAAAAAATACCCATACATGAGCACCAGAGCCCGAATAAGATTTCTCCAGATATACTGGTATCTCTAATTCTTTAAACTCTCTTGCAATATTTCCGAAATCAACTTTCCAATTTTCTCCATCAAGATCAATAGCAATAAAGTATGACATATTGTCTTCCAACAAAGGGTAGACCCCTATTAGTGATAAACCTAATAAATGACTTCTGATTATTTCTTTTGTTAACGGAATTTTTTCTTTATTTTGGAAATTTTGGAAGTTACCACCTTTTGCCTTATGAGTCAGATATTCCTTCCATTCAAATTTATATGAAGGTGCATATCCACACCTTCCATTTTTTTCCCATCTTCTTGCAAAAATATCACTCCTGCCTCTGAATAGAGAAATAAACAGGTTTAACTGATCATCTGATATAGACATTATTTTGTTTGTTTGTTTGTATTGTGTTAAATTAAGGATTTCGCACTATATAAAGGATAAACCCTGATGTAATTATACCAGCATCAAGAATAATACAAGAAATAGTAATAAATATCATATAAAATATTCTATAT
>JAMCVO010000022.1 GCA_023475715.1 Actinomycetota bacterium | reverse complement strand
AGTTGTATTGAAACTGCCATGTAGTGCTTTTTGACCTTCAACATAAGGAATATCAGGATTGGTATCAGTATAACAACTATCCAGGCACCTTCCTGAAATTTTGTTATGGCAATGATTACAACTACGACTGCAGTGACAAGGGCACCAAAACCGTTAATAAAAGCCTTCAGATGCCAGTGCTTTCCACGGATGCGGAGCCACCTGACGAACATGCCTGATTGTGATAATGTGAAAGATATAAATACACCAATTGCATATAACCCTATAAGGGATGAAACATTTGCGCTGAATATAATTATAAGAAGCGAGGCTATTGCGGATAAGAGGATAATTCCATTTGAAAAACTCAGACGATCCCCCCGCATGCTTAATTGTCTGGGTGCGTAACCTTCCTTTGCAACAACCGAAACAAGCAGCGGAAATCCCGAATAAGCTGTATTTGCAGCCATTGCCAATATTATAAAGGTTGTAGTCATGATATAATAGAACATAAAATTATTACCGAAAATTTCATTTGCTATTTGTATTAAAACGGTTTTATCAGGAATAGGGGCTACGTGAAAAGTATTCGCGAGAAGCGAAGTACCTCCGAAAAGGACAATAACAAGCACTGCCAAAAGAAGCATAACTGTTTTAGCATGCTTTGCAGAGGGGGGTTTAAAATTGGGAACTGCGTTGCTTACAGCCTCCACACCGGTTACAGCAGCACATCCGTTTGAAAAAGCCCTCAATATTAAAATCAAAGTGATAGGCTGGACAACATTTCTAAATGTTGGTTCAGGCGGAACATACCCTCCTTTGATCTTTAAAAACCCCATAAATAACATTGCCAGAATACCGAATATAAAAGCATATGCAGGTAAACTGAATAATTTTGAAGATTCACGGATTCCTCTTAAGTTACCTACCATCAGCAATAGGACCACAAGAATACAGAGCGGCACAGTGTAAGGGATCAATTTGGGAAAAGCTGATGTTATCTGCGCAATACCTGAGGAAATACTTACCGCGACAGTCAATATATAGTCGACAGATAGAGCAGCTCCTGCTGTAACACCTGCGAGCACACCTATGTTTTCCTTAGCGACGACGTATGCACCGCCACCGTTGGGGTAGTTTTCTATTGTCTGCCTGTAGGATATGGCAAGAATGACTACTAAAAAAACAATAGCAGCTGAGATATAAGTCAGATTACTGTAAGCGAGAGCCCCTATTGCCGGTACCAGGACGAGGAGGATTTCTTCACTGGCGTATGCAACCGACGACAGAGCATCACTGGCAAGTATCGGCAAGCCCCAAAGAACGCCGAACTTCTCATCGGCTATAGCTTCGTTTTTCAGCGGTCTTCCTATTAAAACTCTTTTAAAACTATTTCCCATAAATCCACCTGTTGCTTCCTTTATTATTTTAAAGTAAACGCCGAAAAATTATGTATAAAAATAAACCACAAAAGGTGAATAAAAAAAGCTACAACATCGTTCACCGTCTGTAGTTTGAAAATTGTTCGCGACGAAGCATTATTTGCACATTATAATACTTTTATAATATTAAGAAAAACCTGATTGAAGTCATAATTTATCTATTTTGGGTATTATATAAGTATGCTTTATATTCATACCCGCTTTTCATAACTTAGCGGCATGTAACTAGCGATATCTCAGGATATTAAAGTATAGAAGAAGAAAATTTATAACTTTCACAACCGGGGGTGGAATATATTTACATTATAGTGTAAAATAATTGCAATCGGCTATTTAAAGTGAATTCTATATGGACAAAGGTGGGAAATATGTTTAAGAATATTATAAAGCTGATATTTCCGACGAAATGTATATTCTGCAGAGAATTTACAGATATGGGAAAAGAAATTGAAATTTGTGAGCTCTGCTACAGGAAGCTGAATTTTATTCCTGACCGGTTTGGAATAATTCCCTGCGGCCAGCTTCAGACTATTTATTTTGAAAGTTTTATCAGTGTATTTGAGTATTCGGGTATCGTTAAAAAATCACTTCAAAGATTCAAATTTCATAATAAACCATCATATTTTAGGACTTACGCCAGAATGTTGTCGGAAAAAGTAAAAAAGGTGACAAGTATCGATAGTTTTGATATAGTAATAAGTGTGCCTCTTTTTTACAATAAGGAGAGGATTCGCGGCTATAACCAAGCCCTTTTGATTTCAAAGGCATTGAGCAGGGAGACGGGTATAATTGAAGGATCCCGCCTGATAAAAAGAATAAAGGATACGGGCAGTCAGAGTCTGCTATCAAAAAAGCAAAGAGATTTTAATATAAAGGATGCTTTTGAAATTGTCGATATAAATGCTATAAGGGGTAAGTCAATTTTACTCGTTGACGATATTTTAACAACAGGAAGCACAATAAATGAGTGCAGCAAGGTCTTGAAGAAAGCTGGAGCAATAAAGGTTGTTGCCGCTGTTGTTGCCACAGGCAGGAGCATGTAGCTTTTTATAGTTTGGAGGAATATTGATGCCTGACGTCAGAAACTGCAGAAGATGCGGAAGAATTTACAATTTTCTCGGTGGGCAGCCGGTCTGCCCTTTGTGTAAGGAACAGAACGAGATGG
>JAMCVO010000137.1 GCA_023475715.1 Actinomycetota bacterium | reverse complement strand
GTTTAATGGAAGATGTTGTAAACCCTTTTTTCTCACATATAGTAAAAGGTATAGGTGACGTTTTACAAAATAATGGTTATTTCATGCTTCTTACAAATTCTGAATTTAACAGCAATAATGAAAAAAAGCTAACACAATTGCTTATTAAGCAAAATGTTGATGGAATAATCATAGCACCAATTAATAATGATTCGGAGTCATTAAGGATTTTAAAAGAGAATGGGGTACTTTTTTTTGCAGTTAACTGCAGGGCTGATATAAATGATTTTGATTATATTTCAACTGACAATTTGTTGGGAGGATATATCGGTGCAAAATATTTAATAGAACAGGGATATAAAAAGATAATGTATATAAGAGGTACAGATGATCAGCCCTCAATTGATAAGCTCAAAGGTTTCAAAAAAGCCATTATTGAATCAGGTTTGAAAGTGAAAGACCAGATTATAATTGGAAAGGTAAAAACTTATGATGATGGCAAAAGAATAATTGAAAATTTTATTAAAAAAAATGGCATAAAGTCCATTCCTCCAGCTATTTTTACGGCTAATGATCATTCTGCACTGGGGATAATGCGAGCGCTTAATGATTTTAATTTAAGAATTCCACAGGATGTTTCAATTTTGGGCTATGATGATATTGATGAAAGTGGATTAATGAACATATCTCTGAGCACAATTCGGCAGGAAAAGTATAAGATGGGAGAAATTGCAGCTAATGAACTGTTGATAAAAATAAGAAATAAAGAGGAAAATGTTGCAAAACAAATCTTAATAAAACCTGTATTGGTTATCAGAAATTCTGTTATCAGTAAAAAATAATTCATATCTAATAATTGACTTATTAGTAAACTTATGGTTAAATTAGATCAATAAATGTAAGCGCTTTTATAATTATAAGTTAAAGTATTAAATATTTTAAGCTTATTTAAATCCAATCTATTTTTTTATGTAAAAATAATTAAATATTTTTTAATAATAAGTGTAAGCGCTTTTATAATTATTTATATTAATAAAGAATGAACTTTTAGTTTATTAATAAAGATGGCTGATAATTAAAATTAACATAAATCTAAAATATACTCTGATAATTATAATACCAGGAATAAATATAAGGATAATATATTCATTAGTTTAATAATTTTAACACGATAGGAGGTGAAACTTTTTTAGAAGCAATTAGAAATAAGAGGGTAGAAGTAGAAACTTAATGTAGCTATTTAACAGCTAGATTAATATAGGGGGTGAGAAAATATTTATTATTTGTGATTTTGTGAATTAATTAAAAATATCAAAAAAATTAGATTAAAGAAAGGAGTTAGATAATGAAAAAGATAAAAATTTTACTTGTATTTTGTATTGCCGCAATATTAGCTTTGACGTTATCTATAATGCCAGGCTGCAAGACTACAACACCAACCACAGCAGCAGAAACCACAACTGCTGAAACAGTTGCGAAAACTACTGTAACGGAAACTACTGCAATAGAAACTACGACAGCAAAAAAGCAGCTAACTATCGGAATTGTATACCTGACATTGGAACACCCTTATTATCAGAGTTTCCAAATGCAATGGAGAAATCTTGCTAAAGAGAATAACTTTAATTTAGTCGAACTTGATGGTGGATTAAAAGCTGAGACAGAAACTGCAGCCGTAGAGAGTTTGATAGCTCAAAAAGTGGATGCGATATTGTTCTGCCTCCTTGATCCCTCTGCCGCAGTTCCTACAATTGAAAAAGCTCAGGAAGCTGGTATACCTCTAGCTGCTTATGCGATAAGACCTGGTGAAGAAGCACAATGCCCATTTGTTGGATATGATGAATATCCTTCAGCTAAAGTATTAGGGAAGGACACAGCAAAATTGTTTATGAAATTATTTCCAGGTAAAGATGCTAAGATACACGTTCAAAATGCTAGGACGGCAGAAGCAAATGTACAAAGAGAAGATGGTTTTGTTGATGGTTTTAAGGAAGTAATGACTAATTTTACAGTTGTTTCATTGGGGGAAGATGTTGCAGGCAATGTTGAAGAATCTATGAAAGCAGTTCAAGATGCTCTTGTAGCTCATCCTGAAATTAACCTTGTTTATGGTACAAATGACTCACGAGCTCAAGGTGCAGTTTCAGCTCTTGAAACGGCTGGTAGAGGAAGTATTGATACTGAATTAGTTGCGGGATATGGTGGTTCAGAGGTTGCTTGCAAATATATGCTTGAAGAAAAGAATCCATGGAAGATAACCGCATGTATTGCTATAAAAGATAGCGCCGTTCTTTCATATGAAGTTCTGATGAAGATGATTAACGGTGATATTCCAATAAAAACCAAGAAGGACTTTTTAACTGGAGAACCTATCATCTTGTCTGAGCCTACCCTTAAACAGTGCCAAGAATATCTTGAAGTGAATGTTGGAATTAAGGATTGGAAACCTTAAAGAGAAATAAAGTTTGATCATGGAGGGCTTTATTGAAAGCTCTCCATGAATTTAAGTGCGCCCGGCATGGGCAGTAACTCGGTGGTGAAAGTCCACTATGGGGGTAGGCAAATGCCAACCGTTAGCCAAAGACAAGATGATAGGTTCTCCAGTTAAA
>JAMCVO010000770.1 GCA_023475715.1 Actinomycetota bacterium | reverse complement strand
CCCGGCGAGTAAAAGCCAGCTCAGTTTCAGGCTTCGCTCCCCTCCCGGAGGAGGAACCATGCCCGCTTAAGCCTTCAAATGGTTTTCTCAATACCCATCCTGGCTTATCAATTTATTTTTTATCACAAAATTTTAGATGCTAATAAAAATAATAGCGTAGTGAAATATATAAATATTTATGTATAATATAGAAATATTTTTTTAAATTGTTTTTTTGGAGGTTCAAGATGGTTGAAGCAAAGCACTATTCTATTGCAGTTATACCCGGAGATGGCACAGGACCGGAAGTTATAAATGAAGGTAAGAAAGTCCTTAAGACTGCAGGAAATAAATATAATATTAATTTTGAATTTACTGATTTTAATTTTGGCGGAAACAGATATTTAAAAACCGGAGAAACACTTCCGGATTCTGAAATCAGCCATTTAAAACAATTCAGAGCAATATATCTTGGTGCCATTGGACATCCCGATGTTGCACCAGGAGTTCTCGAGGTGGGTATTTTGCTGAAATTGAGATTCGCTCTGGATCAATACATCAATCTTAGGCCGGTAAAACTATATCCTGGTGTTGATTGTCCTTTAAAAGATAAAAGGCCGGAAGATATAGATTTCGTAGTTATCAGAGAGAATACAGGAGATTTGTATGCAGGCCACGGCGGTGTAACAAGAAAAGGAACTCCATATGAAGTTGCAACCGGCGTAATGGTTTATGACAGGCAGATGGTAGACAGATGCCTGGAATATGCTTTTAATCTAACCAGAGCCAGAAAAAAAGCAGGTAAACCGGGAAAACTTACATTGGTTCATAAGACAAATGTTATTGTACATGTCGGCGATTTATGGTTTAGGGCATTTCAGGAAATGAGCAGGAAATTCCCGGATATTAAAACTGACTATAACCATGTTGATGCTGCCTGTATGTGGATGGTAAAAAATCCGGAATGGTATGATGTAATTGTTACAGCAAATTTATTCGGAGATATAATTACAGATCTTGGCGCAATGATACAGGGAGGAATGGGGATCGCCGCTGGCGGCAATATTAATCCTTATGGAACATCCATGTTTGAGCCCATAGGCGGCTCAGCTCCAAAATATACAGGCAAAAATGTTATAAATCCATTAGCTGCAATAGAAGCAGGCAGGATGATGCTGGAATATTTGGGAGAAAGCCAGGCAGCTAAATCCATTGGAGAAGCAGTTGCCTATATGTGTACAAAAATAAAAAGTTTAAGTGCCGGAAAGATGGGTTATAACACTGCACAAATAGGAGATGAAGTTTCCGAATATATTAATAAGAGCTGAATATTGCAGTTGAAAATTAATTCATGATATAAAATTCTTGTGAATGCTATAATTTGTAAAATGCCTTATATATTTTTCTGCCCAGCATTAAGTCAAGACCAGTTTTAAAGTCTTTAAGCGGTAAGATTTCTGATATTAAAGGAATTACATTTATCTTTCCGGAAATAATCATTTCATATGCTCTGGCAAGTGTCTGAGGAGTTGAAGAATAGCTGCTTTTTATCGTAATCTCATTTTTATAAACTTTTCCAAAATCAACTGGAATAATACTTTCCTTTTCGGCCATTCCGAATATGCTTATATTTCCTCCCATCCTTATATAAGATATTGCATCATTTATTGTATTTCTGTTGGTAACTGTAAGAATGGCAGTATCTATACCTGTTGATGATATCTTTTTTATCTCTTCAAACAGATTGGAATCAGATGGATTTATTATGAAGTCAGCCCCGATTTTTTTTGCAAGCTCAAGACGATTTTGATCCATGTCTATGACAACGACCTTCAATTTTTCAAGTTTTATAAGCTGAATAAAAAGTACTCCTATGGCTCCTGCTCCCACCACTGAAAAAATATCATTTTCAAGCCTCTCTATCCTGTCCATGGCTCTGATGCAACATGCAAGGGGCTCTGTAAAAAGAGTCTTTAATAAATCAAAACCGTCAGGTAGTTTAAAAGTCGTATTATTAATGTGTTTATCAGATAACATTATATATTGTGAAAAGCCCCCTGGGATAATGTTTGTTTCTTTGAACTGATTACACATAGAATGACTGCCATGCTGGCAATAATGACATTTGCCGCATGGAATGTGATGTGCCGCAACTACAATATCTCCCAATTTAAACTTCTTAACATTTCTGCCTGTTTCAACAACTTTTCCGACAACTTCATGTCCATATATATCAGGCTTCTTTAGATTTTCATCAAATATTTTTATGATATCTGAACCACAAAGCCCACAGCAAAGCATTTCTATCAGCATTTCATTGTCAGCAATGGCTGGTTTCTCAACCTCCTCGATTCTAAAATCTTTGGCATTATAACAGAATAGAGCTTTCAATATATATTGCCTCCCATAATCATATTATCTTCCTGGATCATAAGTTTTGCCTGATTGGTTAAAATCAGGTCACGATATTATATTTTATTCCTTTTTGTTTTCCCATAAGTTCCAGTGCATCAACAAGTTTTTCAAGAGAAATGTCGCCGGAAATAAATTTTGCAGTATTTATTTGTTTATTCTCTATTAACTTGAATGCTTTTCTTACATAATATGTTG
>JAMCVO010000762.1 GCA_023475715.1 Actinomycetota bacterium | reverse complement strand
CAATTTTTCTGTATCTTCTTTTTTTGTAACATCAATTTTTAACCCTATGGATCTTGTGCCTAATTTAATAATTTCTTTACTAACATTAGAAGAATTATTCAAATCAATATCTGCAACTGCAACATCGGATCCTGATTTGGCAAGTGCTATAGCTATACTTCTTCCAATACCTCTTCCTCCGCCGGTAACTATGGATGTTTTTCCTTTTAAATCAAAAAAATTGTTTTTCATTTCTATCCTTTTTTATTTTTCAAAATTTTATTGACTTAGTATTGCAATATGGTAATATATAACTGGTAAAACCAGTAATACTGTATTCCAGATTATTTTATGATTTTATTTATTATTTAGCAAATGTTTTTTAAGGTTACTTTTAACATTTAATATTGAATATTTGGAGGTTATTTATGTCTTATCCCTGGAAAACTAAGAATTGGTTCGTAAGCCCCTGGAATTATAATGATGAAGTTACCAAAGACTTTTCATTCGCAAAAAATATCAAGTTTCATGATGTAACACTTAGAGATGGTGAGCAGCAAGCAAGTCTGGTATTTAAAAAAGATGAGAAGATAAGAATAGCAGAAAAGCTTGCTGAAACAGGGATAGACAGGATAGAAGCAGGGATGCCTGTTGTAACAAAAGATGACGAGGATGCAATAAAAGAAATAGTTAAAAGAAAACTTGGTCCTGAGATTTTTGTATTCTCAAGATGCGTGCTTGATGATGTTAAAAGAGCAGCTGAATGCGGTGTAGATGGTGTAATAATAGAAATTCCATCCAGCAAGCATATAATAGAAAAAGCCTATGGATGGACACCCGAAAAGGCAATGGATATTTCAATAAAAGCTACAAGATATGCAAAGGAATTAGGACTCTATACTGTATTTTTTCCTGTAGATATGACAAGAGCTGAGCTTGACTGGTTTTTGGCTATGATTGAAAAAGTTTCAACAGAAGGTCATATGGATGCTCTTGGGGTCGTGGATACAATGGGAGTTCTTTCTCCCCATGCAGTTTCATATCTTATCCGGGAAATCAAAAAGAAAATAAAAAAACCACTTGAAGCACATTTTCACAATGATTTTAACTGTGCTGCTGCAAATACTGTTATAGCTGTATCAGAGGGAGTCGAAGTAGTACATTCTTCGATTTTAGGTATAGGGGAAAGAGCCGGGATGACAGCTTATGAAGATGTATCAATGATTTTAAAAACAATGTATGGAAGAGAGTTAAATATTAAATTCGATAAACTTTATGAGACTTCGCAGCTTGTAAGGAATATTCTTAATATACCTGTTCCTGAAAACCGGCCAATAGTAGGTAATGGAATATTTGATGTTGAGTCAGGGATAGTAACTGTGTGGATGAATAGATGTCTTAATGGCGAAGATGCACTTGAAATATTTCCATTTGATTGGAATTTTGTAGGGCATAAGCATCCTGAGGTAGTATTAGGCAAACATAGCGGCGGAGCATCAATAGAAAATTGGCTTTCAAAATTAAAATTAAAAGCAGATCAGGAACAGATTAATCAGATACTTGAGAAAGTTAAAATCCGGGCATATGAAAAAAGAGGACTTCTTAATAAAGAAGACTTCAACCATATCGTTAAAAGTGTTCTTGGATAGGAAGAAATTAAAGTAAAAATATAAAAATTTGTAATTAGTTTATAAATTAAAATGAAAAAATTTAAAGATAAAACTGCAATAGTTACCGGAGCCGCACAGGGTGTGGGGAAAGAGACTTCAATTCATTTTCTGAAAGAGGGAGCAAGTGTTTTGATGGCGGATATAAATTTTCCAAAATTAAAAGAGCTTGGAAATGAAATTTCTGAATTTTCTCAAAATTTTCACCTGATGAAGGCTGATATATCAAATTTGGAAAGTATTTCATTGGTTATTAATGAAACAGTAAATAAATTCGGGAGCATAGATTTTCTTATAAATAACGCCAGTGTTTCATTGACTAAGAATATGATGGATTTAACTGTTGATGATTGGGATAAGGTATTAAATATAAATGTTAAGGGAACATTTTTTACAATGATAAAAGCTGCAAAAGAAATGATCAAAAACGATAAAGGTGGATGCATAGTAAATGTTTCTTCTATTGCAGGACTAAATGGCAGACCTTTATTTCTTCCATATGCAGCAAGTAAAGCTGCTGTTATAAATTTTACGAAGTCGGCAGCGCTTGAATTTGCAAAATATAATATCAGGGTTAATTCAGTTGCTCCAGGTACCATAGACACCGAAATGTGGGGAAAGATTTCTGAAGATATTTCTATAATAAATTGCTGTGACAAAGAATCATTTGCGAAGGAATGGATAAAAAAAATTCCCCTTGGAAGACTTGCAAGACCGGAAGATATTTCAAACATCATACTGTTCCTTTGTTCAAAAGAGGGAGAATACATAACGGGTCAAACAATAAATGTTTGCGGGGGACTTTCCCTTATTTAATGTATTTTCAAGATCCGGGAATTCATTTCGGATTTGATCTGATTTTTAAAAAAATTAATACGGAGAATTTGATGTCTGAAAAAATAACAAAAGAACTTGCCTTGGAACTTTATAGAAAAATGGTTTGC
>JAMCVO010000755.1 GCA_023475715.1 Actinomycetota bacterium | reverse complement strand
GATATTTTCAAAAAGGTTTGGAAACTTTAATTTTCGAGTTAAGAGGAATGTCTTTTGGTGTCAATATTTGTGAAGATATTTATTATTCATCAGGTCCCGCCAAATCTCAGGCTATACTTGGAGGTGCAAATCTTATTATAAATATTTCTGCCTCCCCATATCATATTGGAAAAATTGAAGAAAGAGAAAAAATTCTTTTTACAAGAGCTGTAGATAACCGTGTAAACATAATGTATGTTAACCTGGTAGGTGGACAAGACGAGCTTGTTTTTGATGGGAACAGCATGATAGTCAATGAAAAAGGAAAAATTCTGGCAAGAGCAAAAGCTTTCGAGGAAGATTATTTCATCTTTGATCTTGATACTGAAGAAGTCAATTCCACAAGATTGCAAGATGCTAAGTTTAAGAATCAGAGGGATAGCATGAAAGATGAAACTTCCCTACCAAAAATTATAAAAATCAATGATTTTGCAAAAAACAATTCCGGAGCTAAAAACAGGAACCTTACAGATATTGGGTACTATGATTTGATCTTTGACCGTTATAAGGAACTCATATCCTCCCAGGATGAGGAAATATTTAAAGCTTTGGTGCTGGGTACAAAAGATTATATAATTAAAAATGGTTTCAGCAAGGTCGTACTCGGTTTAAGCGGCGGAATTGATTCGGCACTTACTGCAGTGATAGCGGCATTTGCAATAGGAAACCAGAATGTTACAGCAGCACTGATGCCATCGGAATACTCATCAAAAGGAAGTATTGATGATTCCCTTCTGCTGGCTTCAAATATTGGAATCAATACTTTAATTATACCAATATCCAATGTTTATAAAGGTTATCTGGATAACCTGGGTCAGATATTTAAAACCGACAAAATAAATATAACCAAAGAAAACCTGCAGGCCAGAATAAGGGGCAATATTTTGATGGGGCTTTCTAATGAAAATGGCTGGCTGGTTTTAGCTACAGGAAACAAAAGCGAAATAAGTGTAGGCTACTGTACACTTTATGGTGATATGGTTGGAGGATTTTCGCCCATTAAAGATATTTATAAAACTCTTGTTTATAAGATTTGCAATTTCATAAATAAAAAATACTCAAATATTATCCCTGAAACAATAATTAGTAAAGTTCCATCCGCAGAATTAAAACCCGATCAAAAAGATGAAGATAAGCTGCCTCCATATGATAAGCTTGATGAAATTCTAAAATCATATATTGAAGAAGAGAAAGATTACCATGATATTGTTAAGGCCGGTTTTGATGAAAAAATGGCAAAAGATGTAATCAATATGGTAGATTTCAATGAATATAAAAGAAGACAAGGGGCCCCGGGAATCAAAATTACTCAGAGGGCTTTTGGCAAAGACAGAAGATACCCGATAACAAATAAATTTAAGCTGAAATAATAAAAGTTGAAATCAGAAAATAGTTAGGAAAGAAAAGGTTGAAAATTCTTTTCAGATCCGGATAAAGATTTTTTTCATATGATATCGGAAACTTAAGAGGAGATACGAACTTTGCAATTGTTGCCTCTCCGACACAAAGATGCATGGAGCCAAACACCAGTCTCCTTTCAGCAAATTCATAGACTTTCATCTCGAATCGTCTTATGATAATTCTCGAGGTAATTTTAATCTTTTGAAATTCTTTTAAGGACTTCTTCAGTTATGTCTTTTATCAGCATTTCATGATCAATGCTTCCGGGAAGCAGTGGGTTTCCAACCTCTCCCTTTCCACTACCTTTATACAGATTCATTATTTCCCTCGCCCTGCCATTGGATTTCATAAAATACATTTTTTCTTCTATCTCTTTTTGCATTTCATCTCTTGCAGGATTTAATATCTTTGAAGGATCCACAAATCTTTCTCCTTCTTTTTTCCTTATTTCATCGATCTTTTTAAAGAACTTGAATAATGGATCTGTCCCGAAACCTCCGAAATGCATTCCACAGGAAATAATCCTTTCAATTACTTCTCTTGAAAGTCCGGAAGCACCATGAAGACAAAGATGAACGCCAAGATTGCCCAACTGCTTTATAAGCTTATAATTTATATCTGGTTCACCTTCATAAAAACCGGAGTATACCCCAATAGAAATGGCAAGGCTGTCAATACCGGTCTTTATAATATATTCTCTTGCCTGCTCAGGATCAGTCTCCATGATTTTTTCTGAAGCACTCCTGGTTATAACGCCTACTTCGCCTTCAACAAATACTCCTTTACGGTGTGCATATTCTACAACTTCCCTGGATCCCTTGATATTTTCTTCAAGTGAAAGTTTTGAAAGATCAATCATTACCCCGTTATATCTCCTGTCTATTGCCTTGATGCAGGCATCAACTGATTCCACATGGTCTGCATAAAGACCTGTGGGTAGATCAATGGTATTAATAAAATTTTTTACCATATCTTCCACACAAGAAAGGCACCGATCTTCCATTAGTGGCAAGTATATGTCATAAATAAAGGGTGAGTTTGTGACTTTTGCTGCATTTGTAAGGGCTTCAACACTCTCGAGATTAGTTATTAAAAACCTGGAAAACATAAATTCATTTTCTATGGCATAATCACACATAAATTTTATTAATACC
>JAMCVO010000278.1 GCA_023475715.1 Actinomycetota bacterium | reverse complement strand
CAACAGCTGCGGAAACAAATGCTGACGGTATAAAAAGGGCGGAAATAAAAAAGGCGGAAGGAATCAGGCAGGCAAAGATTCTGGAAGCAGAAGGCGAAGCGCAGGCAATTAAACTGGTAAATGAGGCAGCTGAGAAATATTTTATTGGCAATGCACAATTGTTGAGAAAACTGCAGGCAATGGAAACAGCACTTAAAAACAATGCAAAAATCGTTCTTCCCTCTGACAGCGACCTGGTTAATGTGATCGGTGAGATGTCGGGTGTATTGCCGCTTAAAAGGGAAACAAAAGAGAAGTAAGTCTCCAGAATAAAAAGATTACCACCAAGTGCCTAGGATATGTCATCATTTGACAGGTTAAGAAAAATCCTCTTTGTCGGCTTGGAACTGAAAATAATGTTGCAAATATAATAGCTTTTCTTGCAAGTGACCTCTCAAGTTATATCACAAACTTAATTTTTTATAAGAAAAAGGTTTGTATTTGGTTATATTTTGTTATATAATTGCAATATAGTTAATAGTAATGAAATAATGTTTCATGATACATTATAATTACAGCTAAAAAATAGAAAGGAAAATCTATATGGATTCAATTATTGAGAAAGTACTTAATTCTAAGAGAGAGGACATACCTGCTTATGAACCATATCTTATGGTAGGTGCTGGAACACCTGGTATAAATCTGATAAAAGGAAAAAATATTTATGTCTGGGATATCGACGGTAAAAAATATCTGGACTGTACTTCTCAATCATGGGCTCTCCATCTGGGATATGCACATCCTGAATTGAATCAAACCATAAAAGAACAGATTGAATATGCACACCATTTTCATTCAGGATTTTTTACCATGCTCCGGTATATGCTTGCAAAAAAAATTGCTGAATTATTTCCTGAAAAAATGAATAGAGTATTAATTCAAGTAGGAGGGTCTGCCGCTGTAGAGGCAGCTTTAAAACTTGCAATAATAAACAGGCCAAGTGCTCATAACTTCATAGCACTTTATGGTGGTTACCATGGCTTATCATTCATGACAATGGGAGCGTCACATACCGGAACGATGGCAAGCGGAAAATATATTGGAGGTTCAAAACTGGCACATTTTTCACAAAACTTTATCAGAGTTCCTGCCCCGTACTACTATAGGCCTTATTTTGAAGTTACAAGAACTGATGATAAAGATGAAGTTGATAGAAGATGCCTGGAGATTTTAGAAATGCAGATCAAGTATGGTTCTACGGGTCCGGTTTGTGCAATGTTAATGGAGCCGCTTCAGGCAAGCGGTGGTCAACTGACTTTTTCAAAAAATTATCTTCAGGGAGTAAAAGATATATGTAAAAAACATAATATTGTACTTATATGGGATTGCATACAGACGGCTTTTGGAAGAATGGGTACCTGGTGTGCAGCAGAATACTATGGAATTACACCGGATATTATGGTAATTGGCAAATCAATGGGCAGCGGCTATCCCATTGCGGGAATTGTAGCTTCGGATGAACTGGAAGGTTTTAAAATGACTGACTGGATAGATGGTGCTACTTTTGCCAATAATCAGATATCTCAAATAGCTGCACTTAAACAAATAGAAATAATTGAAAAGTATAATATACTCGAAAATGTCAGAGAAGTTGGTAACTATCTGAAATCAAATTTGGAAGAAATTCAAAAAACCTGTCCTTTTATTGGAGATATAAGGGCCATTGGATTTCATATAGGTATTGAGTTTGTAAATGACCCGCAAACAAGAGAACCGGATTACGCAGGATGTAAAGCAATGCGTTCTGAAGGATATAAAAATGGTATTTTATTTGGTGAGGGCGGAACCGGAAAAGGTAAAAATGTCCTTAAAATAAAACCTCCTCTGATTACAACAAGAGAACAAGCAGATGAAATATTAGAAAAATTTTCTACTTCGCTTAATGCCGTTTATGGTAAGTAAAAAATTTTTTAAAAAAAGAATAAAAGTGACAAGGCTTATAAAAATTAATAAGGGTAGGTAAATATGGAGGAACTAAATTTAGCCGGGAAGGTATGTCTAATTGCTGGAGCTGCAAGGGGCATTGGAGAAAAAATAGCTGAAACTTTTAATAATAACGGGGCAGATTTAGCAATATTAGATATTAATAAAGATAGAGGAAAAGAACTGGAAAAAAGATTAAACAGAAATAAAAATAGTAATAAGTGTATTTTTTATTGTTGTGATGTGACTTTTTATAATGAAATTAAAGATACATGTAGAGAGATACTTGATGAATTTGGAAAAATAGACGTAATGGTCTATTGCATCGGTTGGAGCATTAATTCACCACTAAACGAGATGAAAGTAGAAATCTGGAAAAAAGCCATGGATATCAATTTAAACGGAGCTTTTTATTTATTACACTGTCTTATCAATTCCATGCTTGCAAACAAGAGAGGAAATATAATATTAATTGGCTCCTCCACTACAGTAACAGGAAGTGGCGGAGGTGTTCATTATTCATCTTCTAAAGCGGGTCTGATGGGTTTGATGAAAGGTTTATCTTATGAGTTTTTGCCAAAGGGCATAAGAGCAAATATCATAACACCTGCTTTAATTGATACTCCATTACTTCGTGA
>JAMCVO010000474.1 GCA_023475715.1 Actinomycetota bacterium | reverse complement strand
TTGTCGGGCATACATCAATGCATTTTCCGCAAGCATTGCATTTATCTCTACTAACTAAATGCTCTCCGTCTGCAAATCCATGAACCCCTCTTTTGCAGACTTCCTCGCATTTTCTGCATTTGATACATTTTTTTTCATCATACATTAATTTAAAATTCAGGTTTACGCTCTCAGGATTATGGCACCATCTGCAGTTCATGTTGCAGCCACATAGAAAAACGGTCGTACGAATTCCGGGACCATCACTAAGTGACATTCTGCTAATATCAAATATTATCCCTTCAGTTTTTTGCAATTTACTATTCAATCCAGTATCCTTTATCCAAGAACTTACAATATTTCATATTGTATAACTTTTTTTATTGGGCCCTTCTAATAATCAATATTAGTTTTTCGTCTGTCTATATCTATGTATAACCTCCGCTTGAGTTTCTTTATCCAATTCTACAAAGCGAGCTGAAAATCCAGTAACCCTAACCAGCAAATTGCGATATTCAGCTGGATTTTTCAAAGCTTCTTTAAGTTGCTCAACAGTAAATATGTTACCTTGAACCTGCGATAATCCCATTTTAAAACAGGAAGTTACCAAATCATCCATTTGCTTTGGTTTATCTGCAGATGAAGCAAAAAAAGAAGGATCTAGTTCTAGTTGATAAGGACATTCCAGAAGTTTTTCAGGCTCTAACTTGGACATCGATCTTGCCGTAGCTGTAACACCATTTGTATTTCTACCATGCATTGGATTTGGACCTTGAGCCAGCGGTTCTTCTGCCTTTTTGCCATCCGGCATCGCACCAATAATCTTTCCTGAATATACATGCCCTACATGTGACCATAATGCTGGTTTATAAGAAAACCCATCCTTGGTTTTATACTTCGATATTGTTTCTCTGAATAGATTGACAACATTTATTGCCATACTGTCTGCTTCATCATCATCATTTCCAAACTTAGGACAATTCAACAAATATTCATAGATATCTTTATAGCCAACAAAATTATTTTTTAGAGCTTTTTGCAGATCATCAAGTGAAAATGCCTTATCCTCAAATATCTTTTTCTTTATTGCAACCAGAGAATCAGATGTATTAGAAAGACCCATGGCTTGAATAGTTGGAGAATTGTATTTAACACCTAAATCTGTTATATCTCTACCCTTTTCAATACAATCATATGCTAAAAACGAATGTGGGATCTCCGGCCATATTTTAGGAACTTGCTCATATTGTTCATCCACTAAATCTTTTAAAGCCTTAAAAGCTTCCTCGACTTCAATTGTAAAAAGATCCCATATTTCATCAAAACTGCTTATGCTTATTTTAAATGCCAGATCCAATGCATTCATTAAACATTTTGATAAATTGATACCGGCATTATCTCCACCTCGATATTCCTTCCCCGGAACGGCATACCATGCACAGCCATTATATGCAACATTCCAAGCATCTTCTTTCTTTATACCATAGTTAATTACACTCTTTATCATAGTATCCTGATTCATAAGCATAGGGGTTCCTTCACCCCTCCTTATTAAAATTTCACACGCACGTCTGAAGAAATCTTTATTGATATCTTCATGCCATAGCACTCCTAGATTTGTAAATCCATGAAACATATCACATGCATTAAGAAAGAGCCAGCTTACTTCATTAGTTGCGTCTTTTAGATTCTTATCTCTACCACCTATGGAATACCATAATGGCCTCCTCAGCATGAATTCCGCAACTAATTCTTGGGCTTCTTCTTTAGTTATTCTTTTACTTTCTATGTCTTTATCATAAAAAGGTTTTAAGATCGTATCTAGTCTTGCTAAACCACCACAAAGACCAACCGCACTTCTACTAATTACGGCATAAAAACTTATCCATAACAGAGCTTCATAAAAACTCGTGGGAGGTTTAGTGCAAATGTTCTTGCAAGCTTTGGCTACCTTTTCATAAATTTTTTTAATTTCAACATCTTGCTCACTTTCAAATAAGCTTTTTGCCTTCTTTGCATACTCTTTAATTAAATCTGACATTGCTATACAAGACATCTTGGCAGCCTGAAGATATTCTACTTCTTTTTCTTTTCCCTGCTGTTGAAATTTATCAGAATATTTTTCTATCTTTTTTAAAATTCCTTCATAACCTAAAGAAAATCCTATGTTAAAATCAGGACAAGCACGACCCCAGCCACCTCCATCAGCGCCTAAATTATTTGCTTTATTGCGAAGGAAAGCAAGCTTTGTTGCATTATAAAACTTCCTTCCTTTAAGGTTCCATATAATCCAGTGCCCATCGCCGACTATTAATTCATTTGGTTCAATTTCGACAGGACATGCTTTCAAAAAACTGGAAAAATCTTCTGCCCAACTAATAGGATCTAATATAATTTGTTTTTTCTCTAAAGATGGAAATTTACCAGGAAATGGATAATCTACGACAACTGATGCATCTTGATTTCCTACTTCTACAAATTCAGCCTTGCTCTCATCATATATTCCCCCTCCTACATTCAGTTTGTATCCACCCAAGGTCACAGCTGGTTTATCAAATTTAGAAGTGCTAAATGAAGATATTTTAGCCCTTTGTTTTTTAATTTTTTCAAATCTTTCATACA
>JAMCVO010000380.1 GCA_023475715.1 Actinomycetota bacterium | reverse complement strand
TCTTACCCCAACTATCCAATAAATTTATTAACTTTTGCCTGCCATTATCATCATCCAATAAAACTTCTTCATTACAGATTAGTTTGTTTTTTCCTATCAATTTAGTTACATACTCTTTTGATTTTTTAAATAATTCAATATTCTCCTGGGAGTTAAGTAAAGCCGAACCGATACCAATAAATCCTATAATTAAACTTGTCATTATTTCCTTTCTTTTTGATTTCTTATTTATTTAATTAAAATATCAGCTCTTAAAATATTTTTTTCTTTACATTCAACTTTGACTAAAGGCCATTTATCATCCAGAGAAATCAGATTGTTTCCTGTCTTACCAACAATAAAGGTATCTTCTGATTTAAATCCGGTAATGGAGGGATTCCATGCAATTGCATGATTTTCTTCAATATTTAATGTATTGTTAAAGGTTGTCAGAAAATAGCGTCCTTCGTAGCCTATGGGACCTCCCTGATGATGCTTCTTCCACTCATCCCTATATCCGAGTTTATTATAATTGGCAGCCGCTCTTTCCAGTATCTCACTATATTTGATCCCAGGCTTTGAGTTCAATATCATATCGGCATCTATATAAATAGCATCCTCTTTAATTTTTTCTAAATTAGCACTTAATGCTCCAAAATGGACAAGTCTTGTAATTGCAACTATCAGACCCCACTTTTCTGCTCCAACTACTATCATTATATATTTTTCAATCTTTTTTGTTGTTGGTATAGGATGCCGGTACTTAAAAATTCTATCATCTGAACCAACCAAAATGATCAATGGCATTACTCCATTGGATATTAAATGATTTGATAAAACACCTTGTACTTCAAGTTCAGTCATACCTTGATTTATATTAAAACAGACTTCAGTCATACATTTAGATACTATTTGCCCCAATTCAATATATCGTATTATCTCCTGTTCTGTTAACTCAAACTTTAAGTAATTAAAATCATTTTCCACAATATTCAATCCTTCAACTACCAGATAATCCTGTACAATTTTTTTAAGACCTGTGACTTTTTTTAGTGATTCTTTTAAACCATCTGGACTAAACCAATCATAAATGACCTTTTCAATAGGGAAAAAATTGTTTAATTCTTCAGATATCATTCTTTCGATTTCAATATTTGTTGTAATTAGGTAAAAAATGCCTTTATAAAATAGAATTGAAGACGCACCCAATTGAGCCGAGTCCATAATCTTATTTCTATATCCGCAGGTTATCCATGAATAATTTGACCTTTTTGTCATTAAAATTCCATCAAGACTTTTGGATTCAAGATATTCTATAAGCTTTATTTTTTTTAATGTAAATTCTTTATTAAAGTTTGATTCTTCCATTTTTTATTTTATGTTAATAGGATAATTGCCATATTCCAGAACTTTACTAAGTACAAACATGTAAGTATCTTTTAAAATTCCTGAATGAACTACATTGCTGGTACTGAATATATAACCTCCACCGGGAGCTATAAATTTTATCAATTTCTTTATTTCATCATCTATTTCTTTTTTATTTCCTTTGACAAGCAAATCTCCAACATCAAGATTTCCAATTAAAGTAATCTTATTCCCGAATTTCTTTTTTATCTCAAAAATATCCATTCCTGCAGAAGATTCTATAGAGTGGTATCCATCAATTCCGACCTCATTTACAAGGGTATCCAATATTTGATTGGTGTTTCCGTCGTAATGCTTGATATAAGGAATGTTATTTATATGGCAATAGCTGACAATTCTTTTCAGATAAGGTGCTATAAATCTTTGGAATTGTTTCGGTGAAATAATTGGACCATATTTTGAGCAAATATCATTTGCACCAATGATCCCGTCAACTCCTGCAGTGATTTGTTCCTTCAGCATTAAAATAACTCCCTCAGTTGTAATATCCATAAATTTATCGATTAATTCAGGTTCCAAAATTATACTCTCTAAAAATAGTTCGGTATGAGGTGAAGAGGACGGAAAAAGAACATCAGCATATCCTAAAATAAACAAATCCTGCCACTTTTTATTACCTAATACCTTACATAATGTATTTATTCCTAATTTGAACTTATCATTCAAAGTGAAATTTATACTTTTTTTTTCTAAATATTTTACATACCTTCGTAATTCATTTAGCCCATTCTCTTTTATGGAATCGTTTGTTTGAAAAAAGAAATCATTTTTTTCATCATAAAAACATTCACTCCAAAATCCTTCTTCTCCAATTATTCTAAATTTATTTTTTTCAATTTCTTCTATATTCACATCAAAATTATGATACGCTCCAAAGTTTCCATAGTCCTGATATACAGGCATAAGATACTTTTGAAACCTTATCTGTACCATATCCAAGCCAATTCTTTTGCTCAATTCAAGGGTGTCTTCTATATTTTTTTCCAATAACTTTTCCAAGTGACTATTTCCGTTAATATTTGCTAAAATTGCTTGTTTATAAGATATCCCACCACCTATTCCAGTTTTTCTACCTAAGGTTTCTGAGGATATCTTATTATTTATAGAATATTCAAATATCGGAACCCTATCCGGCTCGCAATGAGTTAAAGCTTTTTTCACTCTTTCTTTAGAACTGAATTTTACCATTTTTACAGTTT
>JAMCVO010000205.1:2326-2606 GCA_023475715.1 Actinomycetota bacterium | reverse complement strand
AAAAATTATTAAATAACCCGGATATTCTTTTTAAAGAAACATATGAGTTTATAAAGAAAAATATCAAATTAAATATAGGGGATAATTCTTTAAAAAAAATAATAGCTCTTAAAGAAACATTGAAAAGAATTTCCCAAGAGATGGACTTATCCGCATTTGCAATACAGTGTTGGACTGATCTCCAGGATATTTATGAAGTTGTTCCATGTTTTGCTAACAGCCTCCTGTTTGATGAAGGGATTCCTGTAGCTTGTGAAACTGATATTGATGGTGCAGTTTC
>JAMCVO010000205.1:0-2316 GCA_023475715.1 Actinomycetota bacterium | reverse complement strand
AGGATTTTATTTTTTTGCATATTAAGTTTTCCATATCAATATCTTAAATATTTTTTAATAGAATCTTCATCAGGTTCTACTGTATCCAGTTTCAACCCTCTAATATATTTAACAGCCTCCTGTTTGATGAAGGGATTCCTGTAGCTTGTGAAACTGATATTGATGGTGCAGTTTCTAGCATTATCGCACAGGCTGCATTTTTTAAAGAAAAACCTGTATTTTTTGCTGATCTCACGATCAGGCATCCGGAAGATGACAATGCTGAACTATTATGGCATTGTGGTAATTTTCCACTTTCCCTTAGTAAGGGTAAGTCTTATATAGACAAACAGTTTATTTTTGACAACAAACCTCCGGGGACCGGAAATTTTGAAATTAAAGTTCCAGATGTTTCTATAGTCAGGTTTGATTCTTATAATGGTTGTTATAACCTGTTTGTTGGACAGGCAAAGCAAACTGAAGGTCCTTTTACAAAAGGTACTTATATTTGGATAAAAGTCAATGATTGGCCTAAATGGGAAGAAAAATTAATATATGGTCCTTATATCCATCATGTTTCAGGCATAGGTGGTAAAATTGCACCTATTTTGTTTGAGGCTGTTAAATATATTAGAGGGTTGAAACTGGATACAGTAGAACCTGATGAAGATTCTATTAAAAAATATTTAAGATATTGATATGGAAAACTTAATATGCAAAAAAATAATATAACACTAGAGGATTTTAAAAATATTTTTATTAAAATCCGGGATGATATTGAGATGAATGTTAAATATCTTTGTGAGCTGGATTCTGTTATTGGTGATGGAGATCATGGCACAACAATTTCTAAGGGTTTTAATAATGCAATTAAGCAAGTAGAAATCAATAAACCAGACAATATAAGGGATCTTTTTATTTCTGTCGGAAACTCAATAATAGACTCAGTTGGTGGAGTTACGGGAATTGTTTTTGGAAGTATGTTTAAAAGTATGGGTGAAGCAATATCTCAAGCTGCCATTGCTATTGGAATCGACGGCCTTATTGCGATGTTTGAAAATAGCCTTGAAACTTCACTTACAATAGGAAAGGGTGCAAAACCTGGAGAGAAAACAATGGTCGATTCATTGTACCCTGCTGTTTTAAGTTTAAAAAAATCTTATGGAGAAAAAAAACCACTAAAAGAAATCTTAGAGGAAATGTCACTTGCAGCTAATAAAGGTGCTTTGTCTACCAAAGATATGATTGCAACAAAAGGAAGGGCAAGATACCTTGGTGAGCGCTCTTTAGGATTTCAGGATCCTGGAGCAACATCAATAGCAATAATTATCAAAGCATTTTCTATTGTTTTCAAATAATATATATTTTTTTAAGGAGCAATATGAAAAAACTAATAAATAATCCAAATGATATAGTAAATGAGCTTGTTGAAGGATTTCTTTTTGTAAATAAAGGTAGGGTAAAAAGAGTAGGAAATCTAAATGTTGTTGCCAGAATGGAAGCACCGGTAAAGGGAAAGGTTGGAATAGTAATTGGTGGGGGTGCAGGCCATGAACCTTTGTTTTTGGAATATATAGGCACAAATATGGCAGATGTCGAAGTTCATGGAAATATTTTTGCGGCCCCTTCTCCAAAAGCAATCTTAGAGGGTATAAAAGCTGCAAATGGAGGTGCTGGTGTCATTTTGCTGTACAATAATTATTCCGGAGATGTTTTTAACTTTAATGCTGCACAGGATCTGGCAAGAAAGGAAGGTATACTTGTTGATACAGTCCTTATTAATGATGAAATTTCTTCGGCACCTAAAGAGTTTATGGAGGATAGAAGGGGCACAACCGCTGATCATATAATAATTAAAATTGCCGGTTCATCTGCACAGTCAGGTATGGATTTTGGATCAATTAAGAAACTATTAAGAAGGGCTATTTATAATTCCAGATCACTTGGTGTTTCACTATCAGCTTGCACTTTGCCCGAAACAGGCCTTGCAACCTTTACCCTTGAAGAAGGGAAGATGGAGTTTGGGATGGGGCTTCATGGTGAAGCTGGAATTAAAAAAGTAGACCTTATGACTGCTGATGAAACTGCAAAGAGTATTTTAAATTTGTTGATTGAAGATTTACCTTTTAAAAAAGGAGACGAAGTTATAGTAATTGTTAACGGATATGGTGCAACTACAAGAATGGAAATGTTTATTGTTATGCGGGCAATAAGTTTTTATCTGAAGGAAAAAGATATATCTATTTATTCATCTGAGATAGGAGAGTTTTGTACTTCACAGGAAATGGCAGGAATATCAATTACTCTTATAAAATTAGATGATGAAATAAGGGAATT
>JAMCVO010000754.1 GCA_023475715.1 Actinomycetota bacterium | reverse complement strand
GGCATGACATTCATGATCCAATTCAAAAAAATCCCTGTCCCATCCACTGCCGAAATAATTTATCATCCCCCCGGTACTGTTTATATATTTGGGCCAGTAATAAATAAGCATTTTGCCTGCCAGTATTCCGCAGTCCGTCTTTTGTTCACCATAATATACAAGGTTTTTCAGCCATTCAGTGTCAAGGCGCAGATCATTATTTAATATTCCAAAGTAATCAATTTTTTCGTATTTTTTAAGCCCATACTTAACAGCTTTATTAAAAGCATCGCCATATCCTTTATTTCTCCAGTTAATCAGAACTTCGCACTGCGGATAATTTTCTTTTATAAAATCAACACTGCCATCCTTTGAATTATTGTCCACTATTAATACCTGAAGTTCTTCATAAGACTGACTGTATATTGAATCAAGGCATTCACCGATAAAATCTATTCCATTATAATTAATTATTATTAAAAGGACTTTCGGATTATTACTTTCTTTTTTGAATCCATATAATAATTCCTTTTCCAATCCGCTATCATAATTTTTTATCCGTGAATTTTTTTTATGGTCTATCATGTTTATTTTTTTCATGAAGTTCATTTTGATTTAACTTATTAAAGATAATTTGAATCCTGGCCGGATATTTAAATAATTTAGGTTTTAAATTTTCTGTACTGTCATTTCCGAATTTAAATCAGCAATACCCTCTGACTTGTTATGCTTCATTACATTTATTGTAAGCATGTTATTTACCCAGTCGCAATAAGTTCTGAAATCTTTATAACCAACAGCAGGAGAAACATAATAAACTCCCCCCATTAAAATGATTTTTTGCCTGAAAGATATTCTTACATTGTCCCCATGTTTAAAAGTACCAACTATTACATTGTTTAATCTGTTGTTTGTTCCATAAACGGTATTTCCCTTAAAATCAATTATTCTTATTCCGAAAATGGGATTTTCTACCTCTGCCTTAAAAGCAGCGTCAAATTCTATTATGACTTCATCGCCGTATTTACAATAATCAATTAGTTTCCCTTCACTGTCAATGAGTCTTATTTCCTCAATTTCAGCATCTCCTGAGCCAAATCTGTTGATTATGTTGCTGTTGCTGCTGAGATTGGTTGCAGCAAGCCTGTCTATATCTTCACCTGTGATTACCTTCTGGTTGTTTTCTATGATAGTCTGAAATATTTTTTTTCTTTCTTCCTTCTGCTGCTCATGAGCTCTTTCCATCTCAATGTTTTCAACAAATGAGCGATAAGAACTTACTACCGCCACAGGACCGCCAATCTGCTCTATTTTTCCGTTTTTTAAGAATATTACCCTGTTGCAAAGATCCTGTATGGTGCCAAGGTCATGCGAAACAATTATTATGGTTTTCCCCTGCTTTATGAAGTCATAAATAACCTTGTAGCATTTTGCCTGAAAAGCCTGATCTCCAACCGCCAGCACTTCGTCAACCAGCAATATATCGGGATTAACATTGATGGCAACGGAAAATCCTAGTCTCATATACATACCTGAAGAATAATTCTTGACCGGCATGTCAATGAATTTCTCAAGCTCTGAAAATTCAACTATCTCATTAAACTTTTTTTCAATATTTTTTCGTTTCATACCCAGAATAGCCGCATTTATAAAGATATTTTCACGGCCTGTCAGATCAGGATGAAATCCTGCACCAAGTTCAAGAAGCGCGGAAACAGAACCATTGACTTTAACCTGACCTTTCGTCGGCTGCAGAATTCTTGATATCAATTTTAACATCGTGCTTTTACCGGAACCATTAGGTCCGATAATACCAAGTGTTTCACCATGATTTACGTTAAAGGAAACATCATCAAGAGCAAGAAACTCAATAAATTTTGTTCTTCTGAGATGTATGATGGTTTCTTTAAGGCTTGGATTTTTTTCATAATGGATTTTATAGCGCTTAGTAACATTATCAACTTCAACAGCGTAATCTTTGACGCTTATATCTCTTACTTTTGTAATTTTATTAGTTATGATCCCCGATTGGGATTTTTTTACGATTTCCGGCATTTTTATTAAAGAAAATCTTTTTAAATTTTAAATTTCTTCCGCAAATTTGGGTTCAAGTTTTTTGAATATAAAGTAACCTGTAAAAAATATTAAAAGAATCAGCCCGATATTTGTGGTAACCATAAGCCAGTTAGGCCAGAGTATCCCTTCCGGATATTTTACATGATAAAACATATTTCTGTATATTGAAGTAATGGTGGTCATAGGATTAAATCTGAGTATAACCTGAAATTTCGGCGGAACCAGATTCAAGGGATAGATAATGGGGGTACCGAAAAACCACACCATTATAATTATGTTTATAAGATGAGACAAATCCCTGAAAAACACGTTTAATGCTGACACCAGCAGCGTCAGGCCTGCAACCAGGAAAAATTCGGCAATAATCAGAACAGGAAACCAGTACAAGAATATGTAGAATTTATATCCCAAAGAAATAAGCACTATCAATAATGCAGCAAGCTCAAGAAAAAAATTAAAAAGATTTGCAAATACAACCGAGAGCGGAATAATTTCCCTGGGGAAATATATCTTATTTACCAGGTTGCTGTTTGCAACAATACAGTTTATCGA
>JAMCVO010000769.1 GCA_023475715.1 Actinomycetota bacterium | reverse complement strand
CAGTAATTTTTTGTCCATCATTTTTTAACCATCACTTGCTTTTAAAACGCCAACACCTTTATAGCTTTTTAAGAAAATCCTCAATTCTTTTACCAAGGTCTGCGTAAAGTTTATAAAGCTTTCCATTAATTGCTGGGGTTGCACATACACACTCCAGGTATGCAACAGCATTTGCCCAGGCAAAACTATCTGTTAAGTGTCTTGGTACAACCCATGCCGATTACTTTTATGATGAAATTCCATGCACAGAATTTATATCAAATGAAGCGATTGATAAAGATTATGAAAGAGAAACAGGCACATTGATTGTTGATACTTTTAATGAAGCCAGGCTTGATTATATGCAAATCAAGGCATGCCTGGTAGCGGGGCATGGACCTTTTACATGGGGGCCAAATGCCGACGATGCAGTGTATGTGAGTAAGGTCCTGGAAGAAATTGCACGTCAAAATTTTTTAACACAGTCACTTAATCCTGATGTAGAGCCTTTAAAGAAAACTTTGCAAAACAAGCATTATTTTAGGAAACATGGAAAAGATGCTTATTATGGACAGAATCATCAGGACTTGTAAGCACCGATTTTTCACTTTACATAGTAAAATTATCTAGATATAATTCCCATATGAGTCAAAATATCAAAAGACTTTTAAATATTGATACCAGAAGTTCTTCTTTTCTCTGGGGTGCCAGAAAAACAGGGAAAAGCTATTGGATAAACCATAATTTCAAACCTGAAGAAATTATACTCATAGATTTACTTCAAACAGATGTTTTTGCAGAATATGCTTCAAGGCCTTCTTTACTTAGAGAAAGATTTCGAAACACTCAAAAATTAATTGTTATTGATGAAATTCAAAAAGTACCAACACTGTTAGATGAAATACACTGGATGATTGAAAATAAAAAAATAACTTTCCTGCTGACAGGTTCCAGTGCAAGAAAATTACGAAGAAATCACGCTAATCTTTTGGCAGGAAGAGCTTTAAGGTATCAGCTTTTGCCATTCTCGTGTATGGAGGTTGGAAATATCAATTTAGAAGAAATAATGATTTCAGGTATGCTGCCCCCGCATTTTTTATCTGAAAAACCATTGGATTTAATTAGATCTTATGTTGCAGATTATTTAAAAGAAGAAATTGCGCAGGAAGCTCAAATTCAAAGAATCCCTCAATTTAGTGAATTCTTAAGAATAGCTGCGTTAACTTCCGGAGAATTGCTTAATTATAATAATGTTGCCAGAGAAACTGGTGTGAGCAGCAAAATCATCAGGTCATATTTTGATATTCTTGAAAGCACCATGCTTGGTTTCAGAGTTGCTTCCTGGAAAAGTTCAAAAAGCAGACGACTAATAATTGCTGAAAAATTTTATTTATTTGATGTTGGCCTTGGAAACTATCTTTCAAGAAGACAACCAAAAGAAGGGACACCTGAATTCGGAAAGTCTTTTGAGCATTTTATTCTAATGGAGCTAAGAGCTTATAAAGCTTATAGAAATCCTGAACTTGACATAACATATTGGAGAACAAGTACAGGTTATGAGGTTGATTTTATCCTTGGCGAAAAACAAGTAGCCCTGGAAATAAAATCAGGAAAGATGGTACATGATATTGATCTCAGAAGTCTTAAAACATTACAGGAAGATGGAAAAGTAAAGCATCTTTTGATTATAAGTCAGGAAAAATACCCCAGGGATATGGGCAATATTAAAATAATTCCATGGAAAATATTTTTAGAAATGCTGTGGGCAGGAGAGTTTGATATTTGACTGACAACTTTAAAATTCGCCACATTCAATATAATATTGTATTATTAAATTCTCTATTATTTAAAATTTATAACAATTGAGAGGGAATATGTTATTGGCAATAGATGTTGGGAATACACAGACTGTCGTAGGTCTGTTTAAGGATGATAACCTTGTGCAGTCCTGGCGCATGGTAACACCTCGCTATGAAACTTCAGATGAAATCTCTTTAGTGATTTACGGATTTTTAAAAAATACTGGATATGACCTATCAAATGTCAGCAGGATTGTACACAACTTAACAAAATTGACTTAAGCTGGCTACCTTCTGTTGTAGGAAGAAACACTTATGATGGGATAAGATCAGGAATGCTCTAAAAGCGAAAATGTATTAAATAAATATATATCAAATCTGGCTTGTAGATTCCCTAATAATTAACTTTGTAGGAAGCTTGATAATTTTATTTTTAATTTCTTTATTTTCAATTAAATCAATTAATAAATTTATGGCTGCTTCACCCATAGATTTCTTTGGCAATTTTATTGTTGACAGCGGCGGCTCTATGATATTACTGAATAAAATATCATCAAAACCAATTATTGATATGTCCTGCGGTATTCTTATTTTTAATTCTTTTAATATTTTGATTATTCCAATTGCTATAAAATCAGAGGCTGTTATTATTGCAGTTGCTTTATTTTTTAAAAGACTTTTTATTGAATCTTTTGATATACTTAATTCATCTATTAATAAATTTTTTTCTAAAATAACTAAATTATGATCATATTCCAGATAGTGTTTTTTTAATCCTAAACAATAACCTTTATACCTATCCTCAAGGGATGTGTCATTTTCAAATGTATA
>JAMCVO010000226.1:300-2615 GCA_023475715.1 Actinomycetota bacterium | reverse complement strand
TGAAAAGACTGCATGGTTTTGGATAGAAATATGTAGATTTTTGGGGCATTATCTGACCTGTATAGGAAAGTTTTTCAACTGTTTCAATTGTGGGTGCATTAAGTATAAAACCTGCATCGAAATCAGAATTAACATCATTTTTATCAATTAGTTTTAAAACTTCTTCGATGGAATGTACAAAATTTATTTCCTTAACCGCAGAGTCTGCCAGAATGATTTCAATAATCAGCCTGTGCAGGATATTTACATCAAGATATTCATAATCTGTACTGAAATGTTCTTTAATTATATTTAGTTTTTTATACAGTCTTTTCAAGTCAGCTTCCAATGTTATAAAATAACAGTCTTTATTTTTGAAATAAATGCATAAGCTCTTTTTTTGCGTTGAAGAACTTTTTATCATCTTATTCTTAATATCAGCAATGTCAGGTTTTATTTTTTCGACAACAAAATATTTTTCAATTTTTCTAATTATTTCTTCAGGTTTTACTGCATTTATAAATTTTATAATTCTGTGGGTAGGATGAATCAAAATATTTTTCTGATTGCCGGAAACAAAAAGCGCAAGAATGTATTTATTTTCTTTATACAGTCGGGATGTTTCATAACGGTGATGACCGTCAGCAATTAATAATGTCTTTGATTTCATTATATTCTTTATTTTTTCTATTATGTCTGTTTCGGAAATTTTCCAGAATCTAAAATGAAGCGATGAATCATATTTGACAACGGTTGAAATATTGGGCTTATCCTTGAAGCTGTTATTTAATGTTGCAGCCATACTGCTGTCATCGTCATTGTAAATTGTATAAATAAATTCCAAATTTGCTCTGCATACTTTTAAAAGAGCAAGACGATCTTCTTTGGGTTTTGAAAGAGTCTTTTCATGTCTCAAAACTTTTCCTGCGCCGTATTCTTCAACTTTCAACAACCCGATAAATCCCTTAAAACTCTTCGTAATTCCATTTTCAATAAAAGTTTCTTCGAAAAGATAAAAACATTTTTTTAAGTCATATTTTAATATTTCTTCTTTTATCCATCTTGAAAAAGTTGCTTTTGAATTTTCATATTTATTCATGGTTGAAGTTTCGTCAGGAAGTGTCAAAGCAACAATATTATAAGGACTTTGTTTTTTTAAATCTTCCTTCAGGCTGCTTGAAATAATATCATAAGGAGGCGCCAGTACCTCGGAATATTTCGATATTTTTTCAGGATTATAAATAAGTCCATTCAAGGGCAAAATATCTACCATTTTAATTTTCCTTTGTCTAATCTAAAATTGAAATTTCAATTATAATAGAAATAGAAATATTTTCAAATTTACTTTTAAGGAAACATCAAAGTAGTATAATATATTAATTTATTTACAAGCTAAAAATAAAAGGATCAGGAATAGTATGGAAATCGAAGTTATAGAAAATGTAATGCAATATAATAAAGATGAAGCTGATATAAACAGGACTCTCTTTAAAAAAAATAATGTTCTTGTAATAAACCTTCTCTCGGCTCCAGGTGCCGGGAAAACATCTCTAATAATTGAAACAATTAAATTACTTGGAAATGAATATAAAGTTGGTGTCATCGAGGGTGATATTTCTTCAACTCACGACGCTCAGAAAATAAAACTTTTGATAGATGATGTAGTTCAGATAAACACAGGTGGAACATGCCATTTAAATGCATCAATGGTCGCCCATGCAATATCCAGATTAAACCTCAAGAATCTGGATATATTAATTATAGAAAATGTCGGCAATCTTATCTGTCCGGTAGGATTTGATCTTGGTGAAGATTTTAAAGTTTTACTTTCATCAGTTACCGAAGGCGACGATAAGCCGGTCAAATACCCCAAAGCTTTTATCAGAGCAAGCCTTGTGGTTCTGAACAAGACTGACATGATGGCATATAACGACTTTGAATATGCTTTCTTTGAAAGCAAAATAAGCCAGTTGAATCCCAGTTGTCCCATAATTAAGGTTTCATGCAAAACCGGCAGCGGGTTAGCTGATTGGACAGATTGGATCAGGGCATTCTTAAAATAATGAACAATAATTCAATTCCATCGCAAAATACTACCGGTAAAGTCCGGAAGACTATAATAAAAATAATTGGTTTTGGCAATATTTATATGGGAGACGATGGCGTAGGAATAAGAGTTGTAGAAAAAATAAAAGAGCAGGGAGTTTTTGACGATTATGATAATGTTGAAGTGATTGACGGCGGGACCTCGGGTGTTGATTTGGTCTTTTATCTGCAGCAGGCCGATAAAGTTATAATTATTGATGCAGTGGATGCCGGCCAGGTGGTAGGAGAGA
>JAMCVO010000226.1:0-290 GCA_023475715.1 Actinomycetota bacterium | reverse complement strand
TAATTATTGATGCCTATAATCTTTAAATCCTTCTTTATTTTTAAGGCCCTGATAAGTTCGAATACTTCTTTTAAATTAATATCATGAAATGAAAAACTTGTTATAACCTTATTTCCGAAATATTTTATCTCACCAATATTAAAAGCAACTATCTCTCCTACCCCCTGGCCGGCATCCACTGCATCAATAATTATAACTTTATCGGCCTGCTGCAGATAAAAGACCAAATCAACACCCGAGGTCCCGCCGTCAATCACTTCAACATTATCATAATCGTCAAAAACTCCCAG
>JAMCVO010000485.1 GCA_023475715.1 Actinomycetota bacterium | reverse complement strand
AACTAAACTTGTAGATATCTGAGTGCCAATATTTTCGGACGCGGGTTCGATTCCCGCCGCCTCCACCATATGAAAATAAACCTGAATTAAAAGTTCTTTTGCAAAGCCTTGCGAAAAACATTGCAGTGCAATATTACGGCCCGCATCCCCAATTTAGAGTTATCGAATCCATAGCCTGGCCAGCAGAATTTTTTGCTATTGCAGTAAGCGTATAATTTGGGGAGTTTCTCGTTAAGTTGACCTGAGCTTTAAGGGGGCCCCATACACCGGCGCTGTCGTCTTTACTAAAGGATACGGCAGGTACCGGATCTCCCGTAACTATTGCCTTAACCCTGTAGTAGCAAATATCATCACCGGCAGAATAGGTTGGACCTTCAAAGATTTCAAGGTTAATTGTCGGGGCACCGCTTGCTGCAGTTTCTTCTGTGTCTGATGCAGCAGTTGTAGATATTGCTTCAGTTGCAGTTGTTTCTGCTGTGTACTTCACAAAGAATTTGATTTTATCCGAGCTTGATATAGTTTTATTACTATTATCCACAAGGTTTGCGACTAATGTATATTCTCCTGATTCTGGAGGGTGCCAGTCATAACTATATGGGGGCAAACTAAAAGTTTTTATTATATCCTTATCATTGATTATCAGATTTAGTTTATAATCGAGTTTTTCAATGGTTTTAGATTTAATTTCTATTGGGACAAACTCATTTTTATTTACAAAATCAAATACTTCTCCATCATTTGGAGAAGCGACAAAAATTGAATATGGAGTACTTGCCGTATCTTGTGCTGCAGATTCGCTACCTGAAAAAAATGGTAATGGATATTTTGCCTTAAATTGGAAAACAAAAATTACTGCAAAAATTATTATTAAGGCAAATATTATGAAAGGAAATCTATCGGTAAAGCTTGTGTATTTATTATAGTTTTTTTTCGTCATTTTTTCTTTTATGCTTTCTTAAGTTAAAAGTTGAGCTATATATGGCCAGGCATTTTTTCATAATGAGAAAATTTCTATAAAAACACGAAAAGTTTTATACGATGTTATAATATTAAAGTTATTAATAAAAGAAGTCAAATAACATATCGTAAAGCTCTTATAGCGTAAGGCGTATAAAATAGTTGAATTAATGTAAATCAACTTAAATTTTTTACTTTTTTTTATTATAATGTTATGAATTTTTTTAAAATTATTGATTGAGATTAAATTTATGCCAAGCCAAAAGGGTTTATATAATTCAAAAAAAATATACAACGATTATGCACGAAGGGACTACCTGGAAAAACCTGAGATTGCTATATTGGATGAACTTTCTTGTCAGCTGCCAAGTATGGACATGCTTGATATGGGCGTTGGAGGGGGCAGGACAACTTCGTATTTTGCCCCTCTCACAAAGAGTTATATTGGTGCTGATTACGCCTCTCAGATGATTAAGGTTTGCAGGGAAAAGTTTAAAGACAAATATAAATTTATCGAGTCTGATGTTAGATTCATGAATGAATTTGAAGATAATTCTTTTGATTTTATCTTATTCAGTTTCAATGGAATTGATAGTTTTGGCCATCAAGACAGGCAGAAAGCATTAAAGGAGATAAGAAGAGTGCTTAAAAATAATGGATATTTTTGTTTTTCTTCACATAATTTAAACTGGAAAAATCTGCACAATCTTTTTAGTTTTAAATTAAATGACTATAATAATAAAAATATATATGGAATTAAAAATCCGATTAAGCGCCAAATTTATCTATTTAAAACAAAATACAGGGCATTCAGGTTAGCTCTGCTCAACAAGAGCTTTAAAATGGCTGATTTAATTGTAAGGCTCAGGGAAAAGGATTATGGTCATATATATGATAATTCTTTAAATGGTAAAGCAAAGATTTATTATATATCGTATCATGAGCAGCTGCGGCAGCTAAAGAGGGCAGGTTTTACAGAAATATTTTCTTATTCAAGAAATGGACTTAAAACAACTGATGAAAAAGAGTTAAATAATAGCGGTTGGATTTATTATTTGTGCAAAGCCGATAAAAAAATTTGAATATGCATATCAATAAATAAATATGCGTATTATTATTTACAGTAGATAAAATTTTATTTATTTCAAGAAAGATCTAATTTGGATAATAGACCTATAGGTATTTTTGATTCAGGCGTAGGGGGATTAACTGTACTAAGGGAAATAATAAATGTTGTCCCAAACGAAAGCGTCATTTATTTTGGAGATACTGCAAGGTTTCCATATGGACCTCGTGACCTTGCGGAAGTAAGACACTTTGCATTCAAGATAACGGAATTTCTCTCAAATTGCAAAGTAAAATTAATAGTGGTTGCATGCAATACATCAACAGCCGCTGCACTTGAAGATTTGAAAAGGGAGTTTGACATTCCCATCATTGGAGTTATCGAACCTGGTGCAAGGACAGCTGCAGACAATACTTTAAAAAATAAAGTGGGCGTGATTGCTACAAAAGGTACGGTTGCAAGCAGGGATTATGAATTTGCAGTTAAAAGAATAAACCCTGATATAAATGTTTACCAGGTTGCAGCTCCGCTTCTTGTAGAGTACATTGAGAGAGGAGTACTGGACGGCAGAATATGATATGATACCTAAATCA
>JAMCVO010000478.1 GCA_023475715.1 Actinomycetota bacterium | reverse complement strand
TGTAGTAGTAAGATTAATTATGGCTCAAAATATTATTCTTATTTATGGTCAAAGATTTTTGCGCTTGACCTTTTTGATGAAATAAAAAAAGATGGTTTATTTAATAAAGAAACTGGTAAGAAATATATAGATAGTATACTCAGTAAGGGTGGTAGTGCTGAACCACAAGAATTAATTAATAAATTTCTTGGAAGAGAATCTAGCACTGATGCATTTTTTAAAGATATGCATATTGCGAAGTAAATTCTATAGTTTTAGTTAAAACGAGAATAAGTATGATACTTATATTGTGCCATAATTAATCTTACTACTACAAAAATCACCCTAGTTTATGTTAGAGGATGTTTTATGTTACCTAAAATTGAAACACTAGAACAAATAATAGCTTTTTTACCAAAGTCTGTGGAAGAGATAATAGAATTCACACAAAAAACTATAATAAATATTGAGCAACAAATAAAAAATATACTTGATTTATCCGATATCAATAGTAATTTTTATAATACTGCACAGGCTTTAGATATTATTCAAACAACGCTTTTAATAGGCACCAATACATTGCGAGTTGTTGAGTCTGTATATCCTGATGAAGCATCAAGAAATATTGCACATAAGTGTGCGATAGAATTGAATTGTTTTGGTATAGATGCAGTTTGGCAAAATAAAAAATTATATCAAGCATTTACCAATTATATTCAAAATGTCAGTTGTCATGAAAATCTTAGTAATATAAAAAAGTATTTTATTGACCAGGAGCTTGATTTATTTCATAGAAATGGTTTGCATTTATCTGAAGCGGATCAGGATACTTTAAAAGAACTCCAAAAGAAACTTATTCCCCATGGTTTACAATTTGAAAGAAATATAACTGATAGTGTTCGCACTATAGAAGTTGAGCAAGAAGAGCTTATTGGGTGCTCAAAAGATTTTATTTCAAAATTAGTAGTTACAGCAGATGGTAAATATATAATAAGCACCTCAAATGGTCATTATGTTTTAAAATACTGCACCGTAGAATTAACACGAAAAAAAATATGGTATGCAATAGTAAATCGCTGTTACCCTGAAAACAATAAAGAGTTAGAAAGTATTATTACTTTGAGACAAGCTATTGGGCAACTCTTAGGCTATGAAAGTTTTACAGATTTTGATCTTGCAAATCAAATGGTAAAAACAACACAGCAGGCAGAAGAATTTTTACATTCAGTTAAAGTAAAAGCTCAAAAAAAAGCTGTGATCGAAATTGAAAATTTAAAAAATAATAAATCAAATATTACCTACTTCACTCAACAGGGTATATTATTACCATGGAATGTATCACGAATAAAAGCATCTATACCAAGCATAGATCATCAGAAAATCGCCCAATATTTCCCTTTAGACCATGTACTTAATGCATTTTTTGATCTATATAAAGCTTTTTTTGGTATAGTTTTGCAAAAAAACCAATCACACGATTTATGGCATACTGATGTAGAGTGTATTTCTGCATATAAAAATGGAGAATATCTAGGGGCTATATTTTTAGATTTTTTCTATCGACCAGGTAAATATAATAGTGCTCGTTATTTAACCATGATTCCAGCTATGTTACAGGAGAATAGTGGAGACACAGTCTTTTATCCAGCACTTGGACTGGTAATTCTTGATTTGCCCGCAAAGCAATCAGGGAAGCCTATTTTATTATATCATAGCGATGTAGCAACATTATTCCATGAATTAGGACATGCACTTCATGCTTTGCTTAGCAAGGCTGAGTTTGGTATCCTCTCAGCAATGAGGGTTAAGAGGGACTTTCTTGAAATGCCTTCACAAATGCTTGAGCGCTGGATATGGGATCCTGAGATTTTACGTTTTATTAGCTCACACTATATAACGAAAGAGTCATTGCCTTTCGATCTTATTAATGAGTTAATAGAATCTCAGTATAATGATATAGGTGATAATTTATGTACACAATTATCATATAGCTTTCAAGCATTAGATTATTTTAAAGAAAATAAACTTCAAAGTGTACATGAAATATATCATAAAATATATTTAGAAAATTTACCTTATCTTGAGTATAGTACAGAAGATCATAGTTATTGCCACTTCTGGCACGTATATAACTATGGCGCAAAATATTATGGTTACTTGTGGTCACAAGTCTTTGCATCAGATATTTTTGCTTATATTAAGCAATATGGATTGTTTAATAGGGAAATAGGTGAAAAATATACTAATCTAGTCTTAGCACCAGGAGCCACCCAAGATCCAGAAGAACTATTACAAAATTTTTTGGGAAGAAAACCCAATGTAGATGCTTTTTTTAAAGATTTACGGCTCTAACTGTAAAAAATATGAGTAACAGATCCTGTTACTCATATTTTAATTAGTGCTTAATATTTATAAATCTCACTATTTACAATTTTTACCTGCCAATCCTCAAATTGAGGTGCAACTGTTATAAATACAGTAGTATCAAAATCAAATCCCTTAAAGTCAGCAGATTTAATTGCAGGAGAACTATCAGGAGATAGTAGTAAAGTGCATATAATTCCAGGCCATGGATTAAAAGATACTTCTTTGTTAGAATTCCACAATCTTGCAACACCGTACGACTCTAAAATTTTTTT
>JAMCVO010000510.1 GCA_023475715.1 Actinomycetota bacterium | reverse complement strand
AAAAAAAACCAGTATTAAAAACTCTGATAAATTCTTTTTTTCTTTCAAGCAGAATGTCGAATCTTGATAAAAGATTTGCATATGAGATCATCAAAGGCACAGTGAGATTTTTAAACAGAATCGATTCCCTGTTGTCTTCTTCGGATATCATGATTTTTTCCAGCATGTATATGTCCCCGGAATCAACTTCTTTTTCTATTTTTATCAAACTCACTCCTGTTATGGAGTCGCCATTTAAAAGTGCGCTTATGATCGGTGATGGACCCCTGTACTTAGGAAGTATAGACGGATGGACATTGACAGTTCTGCCTTCGGCCATATCAAGAATCCTTGAAGGGATTATTTTTCCAAACGAAACAGCTACGATAAAATCAAATCCGATATTTAAAATATAATCAAAAAAATCTTCATGAAAAGTATTTATCTCAAAATATTTCAGTCCTAATTTTATAGAGATCTCCTTGACAGGGTTTGGCAGAACTTTTTTACCCCTTCCCTTTTGCCTGTCAGGCTTTGTGACCACCAGGACTATTTCATGTTTTGAATTGTAAATCGTTTCAAGAAAAGGTACTGAGAATTCTGATGAGCCGAAAAATAAGATTTTCACAGAATATTATTCCTGTTTATTTTTGATAAAAATTCTTTTCTTTCTTCCGGTTTCAGATGGTCTATGAAAAGAATCCCATTTAAATGATCTACTTCATGCAAAAAAATTCTTGCAGCAATTTCTTCTGCCTCTATTTCAAGCTCTTCACCTTTAAGATTTTTCGCTTTGAATAATATTTTTTTTGGTCTTAAAACGTTTGTCTTTACTGAATAAATGCTGAGACAGCCTTCTTCCTCATTTATTTTTTTGTTATCCAGAACCTCTACTTCAGGATTAATAAAAGTTTCAAAACCATCTCCCATATTTACAACAATTACTCTTTTTAACACACCTATCTGGGGTGCCGCCAAACCCACGCCTGCTACGTCTTCATCGGATACCGTGTCGATCATATCTTCAATAAGCTGAAGTAATGCCTTATCTACGACTTCGACTTCCCTGCTTTTCTCCCTTAAAACAGGATCACCGATTTTACGAATCTTTTTTACAGCCATTTTTAAATAATCCCTTTTTGCTATTTTTGATAAAAACTAAATTAATTCCAAGTCAATGTCATCCATAATACCTATAAAATCCACACCGGGTCAACATCTATTATTATCTTATTGTTTTCATTTTTTTTAAAATTTTTCATAATTTTTGCCAGCCTTATATTAAAACGCATTATTTCGGATGTTTTTATAATCATATGATATCTGTAAAATAAATTCATCTTATAATATGGAGCCGGTGAAGGACCTAAAACATTAAACTTAATGTCAGTAACTGCACATATATCTTCAAACAGCCGGTCGGTATCTTTAATTACGTCATTCTCCTGTTTTCCTGTAATAATAACATTGACAAGATTTGCATATGGAGGATATGACAGTTCCTTTCTGTTTTCGAGCTCATTTTTGTAAAAATCATTATAACCTGCAGTATTTAAACTTTTTAATACCATATTTTCCATATTAAAAGTCTGAATTAATAACCTTGAATTTTCATCATTTCTTAATAATGAAGCAATTTTTTCTATAATCTGAAAGGATCTTTCATTTATATGAAAGTCGGGTATCTGAAACATGCTGTCAAAATCCAGAATTGCTGCAAGTGTTAAATCTTCGTATCCTCCGATTCTGTTAAGGATTTTTTGCGTGCCGAGTAAAAGAGCCGGTCCGGTAATATTTTTATTTTCCCCGATAATGCTTTTTCCTGATTCCGGTTGTTTGATATCCGAGTCGATTCTGACAATAAGAAGATTTGGGAATCTTTGCTTTAATTTTGCTTCGATTCTTTCTATGCCGGTGCCTTTATAATAAAAATTTTTTTTACCGCATTTGCTGCAGATACCGTCGAAATTTATCGATTTTGAACAATGGTGACAGACAAGTTTATCATTGCCGTGAAAGGTATACGATGTATTACATAATGGACATTTTGGTATACTCCCGCAATTCTTGCAGATCAGGAATTTGCTGTATCCCCTCCGGTTTATAAATATTAAGACCTTGTTTCCCTTATCTGTTTCCTGTTTTATACACCTGAAAAGTCTGCTGGTTATATCAAGATCTTCCCTGTATCTGTCTACGGCTTTTAAATCTATTATTTCCCTGCTGACCCTGCTTATATTTTTTTTAGAATCAGGATTAGTAATAACCTTAAGTTTTTCAGTGTTTTGAAATAAGAACATCGTCTTTACTGAAGGTGTGCCGCTCATAAGAATCACGGGTATTTTTAATATTTTCCCGAGTTTTAAGGCGATGTCCTGAGTGTTATATCTGACAATCGTGCTTTCCTTGTATGAGGTGTTATGCTCATCATCAATAAAAATGAATCCCGGATTTTCAAGAGGCATAAAAATGGCGGATCTGGTTCCTATAACGACATCAAATCTGTTTGACAGTATATCAAACCAGTCTTCAAATCTTTCAGCCTGTTTTTTTTCGGAATGATACAAGCAAGTCCGCTTTTTCAGGAAATCATCCAGAGAATTAAGCATTTTCTCCGGATCGGATGTTTCCGGGGTTAAA
>JAMCVO010000516.1 GCA_023475715.1 Actinomycetota bacterium | reverse complement strand
TACTTTTCAAGATGAATTTAATTATTTACCGTTAGAAAGTGAGTTTAAAAATAACGAAGGTATTATAGATAAAAAAATATTGTATTCAAAAGATTTTTTTAATTTCGATATAAAACAAAAAATACAGCTTGCTAAAGAGCTTGAGATTCTTGCTAAAAAAAAGGATAAGAGAATCACAGGAATAAATAATTTAATTTATGAAGACAATCTTGGTGAAGTAATGATTTTAAATTCAACAGGTTTTTTTGACAGTTATAAAACCACTTCAGCCTTCATTTATTTAAGTGTAATCTCAAAAGAAAAAGATGATACATCAACAGGAGATTTTTTTGGATATGGTAGAAGCCCAGGAAAATTTAATCTGGAGGAAATCGCTGCAAATGCCGTAAGTAGATCGGTTTCGATACTTGGAGGCAAAAAAATAAAATCTCAGATGTTGGATATTATTCTAGACCCGTTTATTGCTGCACAGTTCCTCGGTATAATTGCAAGCATAGTTACTGCTGATACTGTTCAAAAAGGCAAGTCTCTTCTTAAAAATAGAATAGGCGACAAAATTTTTAAAGGTAATTTTGACATCATTGATGATGGAACCTTGTCTTATGGTCTTGCTTCAAAACCCTTTGACGGAGAAGGAGTCCCAAAAGGTAAAACAGTTATTTTTGAAAATGGCATATTAAAAACTTATCTTTATAATGCATATACTGCAAGAAAAGATAAAAAGTTTTCTACAGGAAATGCTGTTCGTTCTTCCTATAAATCAATTCCTGAAGTTGGTGTTTCAAATTTTTATTTGAAACCTTCAAAGACCAGCCTGGAAAAAATTATCAAATCAGTTGATAAAGGTTTTTATGTAATAGATATAATAGGGCTCCATTCCGGAACCAATCCTATTTCCGGGCAAATAAGTGTTGGTGCAAAAGGATTGTGGATTGATAAAGGCTCATTTTCAAAGCCGGTTAAAGAAGTAACAATTGCAACTGATTTGCTGAGCTTTTGTAAAAGCATCGATAAAATAGGCGACGATTTAAGATTTATGCCTTCAGGCGGTTACATAGGAAGCCCCTCAATGCTTGTAAAAGATATTGCCTTAAGCGGAAAATAACATTTTAAATATTGTAGAAAATATTGGATTAAGATTTGAATATATTACAATCAATAATACTGGGAATTACACAGGGTTTGGCAGAATTTTTTCCTGTAAGCAGTTCAGGTCACCTGGTTATAATTCCATATTTTTTTAAATGGGAATATTTGCCCTTGTATTATGCCGTAATATTGCATTTTGCAACTCTGCTTTCGCTTCTGACAGTATATTACCGGGATGCCGGAAATATAATAAGTTCTTTTTTTATCGGAATATTTAAAAGAGATAAAAGAAATGATAAAAATTTCAAACTTGCAGTTTTTATCATAATTGCATCAGTACCTGCGGCAATTGCGGGATTTTTTTTAAATGATATTGTTGAGAACTTTTTCAGCAAGCCGCTTTATGTCGGAATTTTCCTTTTAATTACTGCAATATTTTTATTTACAGGTGAAATAAGGGGAAAGATAAGAGATGCAAAATTTTCATCCAAAAGTGAGGCTTTATCCGGCAATCCAAAAATAAATTATAATATCGCATTTATAGTTGGAATTGGACAGGCTATAGCAATTCTTCCCGGGATATCAAGGTCAGGATCCACTATTTCATTTGCAAGATTCTTTGGTATAAAAAGGGAAGAGTGTGTCAGATTTTCATTTTTACTTTCAATTCCGGTTATTTTCGGATCTTTTATCTTTGAATTATATAAGTCACATGAAATTATTTTTAATATCAGTGCTTTAAATCTGGCAGACATAGCAATAAGTTTTATTTTTGCTTATATTTCCGGACTTTTTGCCATCAAATTCTTAACAAGGCTGTCCAAAAATAGGAGTTTAAATATTTTTGCCATTTATTGTATAGTAATGGCAGTTGCAATATTTATTGTTATTATATTCAGAAGTTTTTAAGAAAGGAGAAAATTTTGTAATGAAAGGCGTTATACTTGCAGGAGGACTTGGCTCAAGATTATTTCCCTGTACAAAAGTAACCAATAAGCATTTATTGCCTGTTTATAATAAACCAATGATTTACTATCCATTAAACACAATGGTGAATGCCGGTCTTAAAGATATTATGATTGTCACAGGTGGAAATTATGCAGGAGATTTCCTTAGAATACTGGGGAACGGCAAGGAATTCGGTTTAAAAGATATAAGCTATACATATCAGGAAGGTGAAGGAGGCATTGCTGAAGCATTAAAGCTTGCTGAGAATTTTGCAGAAGGTGAAAAAATATTTGTTATTTTAGGAGATAATATAATAGAAGATAACATTTCTGAAGCCATAAAAGATTTTGAAAATCAAAAAGAAGGTGCAGGCATATTCCTAAAAGAAGTTTCAGATCCCGAAAGATTTGGGGTTGCTGAAATTAAAGAAGGTAAAGTAATAAATATTGAAGAAAAACCAGATAAGCCCAAAAGTAATTATGCTGTTTGCGGACTATACCTGTATGATAATATTGTTTTCGACATCGCTAAAGAATTAAAACCATCGGGCAGAGGAGAACTTGAAAAATTATACGAAGAGAA
>JAMCVO010000052.1 GCA_023475715.1 Actinomycetota bacterium | reverse complement strand
TATGGTGCTTAATGTTATTCCTGATAAAAAAATATGTTTTAGTTGTGTATTTGGTAATCTGCCAAAAGGTATTCTGCCTCTTAATTGCAGTACCGTAGGCATACTCAATTCAGCTGTTAACATTGTAGCATCAATCCAGTCAACAGAGGCATTTAAAATCTTGACCGGCAACACCGATGCACTTATTGATGGTCTTATAAATGTTGATATATGGAATTTTGATATAAGTGTTCTTAAAATTAGAAAAAATATTAATAAGCCTTGTCTTATTTGTAACAATGGAGAAAAACATAAATATTAATAGAATTTATTACCCCAAGCTTTTAAAAGTGACAATGTTACTAATAAGTAACAAAAGATAAAATAATATTGACAAATTAAAAGATTTTTTTTAACATACCAATAGTATAACGTTTTACTGTATGATTGGAGGCCATATTGATGCAGCAGCAGATTTTTGTGAAAGAGACCTTCAAGATGTGGTCTGAAAGCGAAGAATATATGGGAATGGAGCAAGCATTCACTCCTGTGAGAGTAGCTGATATAGTAAAAAAGCTGAACCTAAAAAAGCCAGGAAAGCAGTAGCAGCCATACTAAAATATCTTACATAGTGAATGGTGAAATATTAGAAGTACTGCATGAGGAAACCATTCCTTCTATATAGAAAGCAACACTTTGTATGAAAAAAGGGGATGGCTCCATATTTTAAAGAACCATTAAGCCCTGAATGGAAAATAGTATACGGCCTTGAGAGAAGGCTTTTAATAATTTCAAATATTAAGAAAGACCAATATGGATGACAAGATAATAGAGTTAAAAAAAACAGCTGAAAGAATCAGACTAAATACTTTTAAAGCAATAGCGGATGCAGGGGGTGGCCACTTTGGCGGAAGTCTTTCTATAGTAGAGATACTTACTGTCCTGTATTTTGAAATAATGAATATAGACCCTAAAAAACCTGATGATAAAAACAGAGACCGGTTTGTACTATCCAAAGGCCATGCAGGACCAGCACTATATACAACACTTGCAACAAGAGGGTATTTTCCCCTTGTTGAGCTAAAGGATCTTGACAAACCGCTCTCAAAGTTTCCCAAGCATGTTGATAGGCTTAAATTACAGGGAATCGACGTATCATCCGGAGCTCTGGGTATGGGTTTGTCTACTGCATGTGGTATGGCTATATCGGCAAGACAGGCAAAACAAGACATATATGTATATATAATTATGGGAGATGGTGAAATAAACAGTGGGCAGATATGGGAAGCAGCCATGACAGCAGCCAAGTACAAATTAGCTAATATAATAGCAATTCTTGACAGGAATAACTGCCAGATAGACGGATTTTCAGATGACATAATGCCCATGGAGCCGTTGGCTGACAAATGGTCATCATTTGGCTGGAACGTAATAAAGGCAAAAGGACATAATATAGCTTCACTGCTTAATGCAATAAAATCTGCTAAAGACAACAAAGAAAGACCTAACATTATAATAGCTGATACCATAAAAGGCTATGGAGTTTCCCTTATGGAAGGAAAGTGGCAGTGGCATTCTGGAAAACTTACAGAAGAAGAATGCAATAACTGCATGATGGAATTGGAGGCAAGACTATGAAAGAACTTTTAGCATCAGCAGATACATATGGTAGTACTTTAGTGGAGCTTGGCAAGGCTAATCCTGATATATTTGCAGTAGATGCAGATCTAATGAAGGCATCAGGTTCCAGGATTTTTAGAGATACCTTTCCGGACAGGCATATAAATGTAGGGGTAGCCGAGCAGAATCTGGTTAGCCTTGCAGCGGGGATTGCCTCAATGGGACGTATTGCTTTTGCCTCTACTATGGCAAACTTTATTTCCCAGAGGGCATGTGACCAGGTTGTCATCTCAGGCGCATATAACAAATTCAATGTAAAGCTTGTGGGAAGCTTTGCAGGCTTGTCTCAGGAAAAAAATGGTGGTACTCATATAGGATTAATGGATATAGCAATTATGAGATGCCTTCCCAATATGACAGTATTTGTAGCCTCCGACCAAAGAGAGTTAAAAGACATAATAATAGCATCTACAAAAATAGACGGTCCTGTATATATACGAATGTCAAGATTTTTACCTGGAGATCTGTTTGGAAACAATTACAATTTTAAGCCGGGAAAAGCTTTGATAATAGGTCAGGGAGAAGATATAACCCTTGTATCTACCGGTATATCATCTATGGTAGCTTTAGAATCATTAGATGAATTAAAAAAACAAAATATATCCTGCAGGATGGTACACCTGCCATCAATAAAACCGGTTGATAAAGAGCTAATATTAAAATGTGCCAGAGAAACAAAAGCTATTATTACCATAGAAGATCATTCAATATATGGTGGACTGGGAGGGCTTATTTCTGAGATAACTTCACTTGAGCATCCTGTAAAAATCGCAAGGATAGGGATGGAAGACAAGTTCGGACTTACCGCATCGCTTGAATACCAGCTGGATTATTTTGGAATAAGTACAGGTAATATTCTTAATAAAGCAATGATGCTATTAGGGAAATAATATAATTTGATTTTAGATAAAATAAATTCATGTGATATTATTCATACTGATATTCATGGAGTAACAACTATACCC
>JAMCVO010000212.1 GCA_023475715.1 Actinomycetota bacterium | reverse complement strand
TGGATGAGAGAAAATTTCAAGGCTAAACATATTTATTTTTTTATAAAGCCATGGATTTTCTCCATGGTTTTTCTTTTTTATATGATTTAAAGTTAAAAGGGATTATTAATGGATTTAAAAAAAAATAGTTTCAGCATCGAAGATAAAAAATTCATGAATATTGCATATATGCTTGCCGAAAAAGGCAGGGGCACAACCAGCCCCAATCCGCTTGTAGGCGCCGTTATCGTAAAAGACGGCAAAATGATATCTTCAGGATATCATAAAATGGCAGGAACACCTCATGCTGAAATTAATGCAATAAATGCCGTAAAAAGCATCCCTGAAGGTTCAAAAATATATGTCACCCTGGAGCCATGCTCTTTTTATGGCAAAACCCCGCCCTGCACGGAGGCTTTGATTAAGCATAAGTTTTCAGAAGTAATTATAAGCACCATTGATCCTAATCCGAAGATAAGCGGACAGGGTGTAAAGCTGCTTGAAAAAGCAGGAATTGCCGTCAAGACAGGTCTCTTGGAAGAAAAGGCAAAAAAGCAGAATGAGGTATTTTTTACGCATATAACCAAAAAAAGGCCGTTTATATGTGTAAAAATTGCATCTACCATTGACGGAAAACTTGCTGCTTTTACCGGAGATTCAAAATGGATAACCGGCACTGCCTCAAGAAACTTGGTACAGAATATAAGATTTAATTATGGCTGCATATTAACTGGAATAAATACCATTATAAAAGATGATCCATTATTATTTCCAAGAAAGGATATTTCAAGAAAAATTAATCCGGAGACTATAAAAGATTTAAATAATATTATGATTTCAAAAAAAATTGTATTTAAAAATGAATCTGATGAAACAGCAAGTAATATATATGAATACTCTAAATTTTTCAGGGTGATTCTGGACAGCAATTTAAAGCTCAGCCTGGAGTCCCGCATTGTTAAAACAGCAAAATTTGTCAGGACAATCCTATTTGTTTCTGAGGAAGCGATGCAGAGCAAAAAAAATTCCGGCAGAGCCCGTAAATTAATCTCACTCGGGATTGAACTGGCAGCGGTAAAGAAGTCTGAAAATAATCCGGATACCGCCAGTTCAGTAAAAAACATCCATGAAAATCCAAAATCATCCGGCAAAATAAAAAATACAGCAGCAAAGCTGGACCTGAAAGAAGTATTGGATTATTTATATTTAAAGCATGATATAGCTTCTGTATTAATTGAAGCAGGTCCGACACTTGTAACATCATTTCTAAACGAAAATCTTATTGATAAATTCCTGATCTTTTTAGCACCTAAAATCATTGGCGGGGACAGCGGATATAATATGTTTTCGGGACTCGGTATTGCAAGCATGTATGATGCACTAAATTTAAAATTTAATAAAATACAAAAAATAGGCCCTGATTTAATGGTGGAAGCTTATCCTTTAAATTAAATGCAATATTAATTTAAAGCTATCACATATAAAGTTTTAAAAATAAAATAAATATTTTTAAGGGAAATCTAAAAATGTTTACAGGAATGATAAAAGAAGTCGGAAAATTAAATAAGATTTCAAGGGTAAACACCGGGCTTGAAATTGAAGTCGGAAGCCAGCTTTTGACAAAGGATATGAAGAATGGTGATTCAATTGCAGTAAACGGATGCTGCCTTACTGTCAATAACTTTATTGCCGGGAAGAGCTTTAAAGCAGATGTGTCTTTTTCTACCCTGAAATCTACAACTTTGGGATTCTTAAAATCCGGAGCTTATCTGAATCTTGAAGACGCAGTAAAGTTTAACGATAAACTTGGCGGGCATCTGGTAAGCGGGCATATTGATTGTGCCGGAAAAATTGTCAGGATATCAAAAGAAGGTGATTTTTACCGTTTCGAAATAAAAATTCCAAAAGATATCATCGCATTTGCTGCACCTAAAGGTTCATTGTCTGTTGATGGCATAAGCCTTACAATATCTGATTCCCTGAATGCTGTGATTTCTTTTGCAATTATTCCTTTTACTTTTGAGGGCACCAATCTTAAGTATAAAAAACATGGAGAAGCAGTTAATCTGGAAGGACGATAAAGGTGATGAAACATTTTAAACATGGCTAAATACGGAAGCCCGATATCAGGAGGCAGCTTTTCCGGCATAGGTGATTATATGAATATTTTGAACATGCATAAGCTTAGCAGTGAAATACAGAATAAAAAAAACGCAGACTCTGACCTAAAGGAGAAATTGGAAAAATATGGATTCAAAAAACAATAATATTAATATTGAGCAGAAAAGTAAACCGATAAATGGTTTAAGACAGACAGACAGACAGGCTGTTTTTTCAAGTGTCGATAACATAATAGCAGACATTAAAAACGGTAAAATAGTAATAATAGCAGACGATAAAGGTGATGAAACAGAGGGAGTTTTGTTCCAGTCTGCCGAAAAATCAACTATCCAGTCCGTAAATTTTTTTATAAATTACGGCAAAAGCCTTCTGTATATTCCCTGCACTCAGGAAAAACTCGAGGAGCTGAAAATTCCCATGATTATTGAAAAAGCATCATCAAAAACATCAGACAAGGCAGCTTATGCGGTTTCAATAAATGCGGCATCAAATAAGGGCGGCGGCTTTTCTGCTCAATATTAATAT
>JAMCVO010000129.1 GCA_023475715.1 Actinomycetota bacterium | reverse complement strand
TTCTTACAATCGAAAGAATCACCTGTTGCAGGATTTATAGCGGGTTTATTACAAGGTCAGACTGCGATAGGACAACCGTTTAATGTACCTACAGAAATTATTAATAGATTTATTCCAATGGTAACCCAAGATATGTATGATATTGCCAAAGAAAGAAATTCACCGCTCGCTGGTATACTAATGGGATTACCAGGTGCGTTTGGTGTTGGTAGCCAAACATATGGTTCACAAATACCTTCTCTTGAAACTACGCCTACCGGTAAACCAACAATTAAATTAAATCCGGTTGGGGGATTAGCTGAAGATATTATAGCGAAAATCAGAGGTACTCCACCGTCTAATATTCCTCGGGAACAATGGGAAGGATTAGTGCAAGCTAAAAATCAGGAAACACAGAACGCAGTTGCAGAAGACAAGCTTAAACAACAGATACAACAAGGTAAAGTTTCACAAAAAGAGGTAGTTCAAAACACTTATAATATAGGCGGGATTCCAATACAAGGTTATGAATTGAATGGTAAATTTTTATATACCGACCCAGATACAGGGAATATTACTTCAAAATCTATTAAAACTATAAAACAACAGGAATTATCAAGAGAAAAAGAATTAACAGACGCTCGTGTTTCTTTAGATTCTGACCAACTTAAAAGAGCTAATAACTATCCAGCATGGGCAGAATTAGCTCAGGGATATATAGATTATCTTAAAGAATATAAAAGCAAATTAACTGACGAAGCGGATAAATTAAAAATACAAAATACCATTGAAGATAAAGAAGTAGAATTGGCAAAATATAAAGGTTATGGAGGCTTTAAAAAACCCAAGAAAATATCAGTACCAAAAATAACTATTAAGAGGTTAAAAGTTCCAATGCCGAAAACTGCCACTATTAAAGCCTTAAAAATACTTTCACCCCCCAAAATAAAAGGAATTAAAAGCAAGAAGACGAAAACAATTAAGGTTAGCGCCATTAAAAGCGCTAAAATCAAGGGTTTAACTAATAGTAGAGAACTGGTATAATAATTAAAACTTAGTCCATATCTATATAGATGATAGATTCAGACAAGCCGATTTGGCTTGTCTTTTTTTATGGCTAAAAGGAGGATAAATGGTTTTTTTAAAAGGTCATATTCCGTGGAGTAAAGGAAAACATATTCAATTAAATACTGGAAGAACACATTTTAAAAAGGGATTAATACCATGGAATAAAGGAAAAAAATTAACCTATCGACATGGAATGTTAGGAAAACATCACACAGAAGAAGCAAAAGAAAAAAATAGGATTGTTCATTTAGGAAAAAAAGTATGGAATAAAGGTTTGAAAGGAATTTTAAAAGGAGAATCTAATCCACGATGGAAAGGAAATTCTGTTGGTTATTGTGCATTACATATGTGGATAAAAAGAGAACTAGGTAAACCAGTTGAATGTGTTTATTGTGGAAAAATAGAAAATATTGAATGGGCTAGTATTTCACATAAAGCAAAACGTGATTTAAATGATTATATCTCTCTTTGTAAAAGTTGCCATTCAAAATATGATGATTCAATTACGAGAGCATGGATTACTCGTAAAGAAAGGATGTTTTTATGAGCCTAATAACTAGCACATTGGCAGACTTTATAACTTATCTAAATACTTTATATAACTCGTCTTCAACTGCTCCGGTGTCAGGAGATGAAGATTACACTGTTTGGACTTCGCTGGCAAATATTGCTGTCAATATTTGGGAGAATGAAGAAGGGATGTTATGGAATGAGTTATTTGTCAAACTAGCCGATGCTCCTAATGGAACTAAAACTACTACTATTGGTAATTACAGTTATACCGTTCCAACACTTTTTCGATTTCCGGCAGGAGGTTATGTTTGGTTAGGGGACAATACTAATAAAACTGCTTACAAGATAATTAAAGCCCAAGACTTACAGTTATATGAAAACGATTCAGGAAATTGGTGTTATTTCTTAATGGATGGAACACCGACTTTAGAGTTTAATCCCAATCTTACATTCTCTAAAGCACAAACAATTAATTATGCCTATTACAAAAAAGCTACTAAGTTAACTACTGGTACAGATTCCTTCGAGATGTCCGATCCAATGTTCGCAGTTTATTTCATCCTTGCCGAACTTAAGAAAGAAGAAGGTAATACCGCTGAACTGCAAATTGCTTCACAAAAATTAAATGCAATGAAAACTTTAAACGAAATGCCTTCATGGTTGGAAGAATATAGTTTGACTAATAAAACTGAGGGAGGTTTTGGATGAGATTTATACCAACATCTAAATCAACTGCAAAAGAATTGCTCTTAACTATCAATAGATTTGACGGTGGTTATTGTAATTTAATTGATGAAGCACGGATGAACAGCAAATTCGCTAAAGAGAGCAATAATTTAATGCAGGTATCTGATGGATTATGGAAAACTAGATGGGGCACAAATTATTACGGAGCAACGTATGCTGCTAATCCAGATGGAGCTTGTGAATATGTTAAATCTAATGGTACGACCGAACTTATAATTATAGCCAATGGTAAAGCATACAAGTCAACGGATGGTGGGACTACAACTGAAATTACTGGTGCAACTTTCACTGCAGGAACTAAATGTTATTTCTTACAAAT
>JAMCVO010000101.1 GCA_023475715.1 Actinomycetota bacterium | reverse complement strand
TTACCGTACAGGTCATATAGCATTGTATCATCTTCACCTCACGGTACATATGTTCTTTTAATAGTATATTTTTCCACCTTGCATCGTTTAATATCAACCCGTTAAAATGTTAGTGGTACCCCTTATTTTAATTCAAACTTTTTAATTTTACCGGAGGAAGTTTTAGGTATACTTTCTACAAATTGAACATATTTTGGAATCTTATATTTTGCAAGATTTTGTTTGCAAAAATCAATTATATCGTTTTCAGAATAACTAAACCCTTCTTTTAGAACTATTACTACCTTGGGTACCTCTCCTTTTCCTTCGTCAGGCATTCCAACAACCGCAACCTCTAAAATACCTTCAATTGTATTAATGACATCTTCAACTTCTCTGGGGTAAATATTATATGCGCCTGAAATAATTACTTCCTTGTTTCTACCTTTGATATAAAAATAGCCATCTTCATCCTGCCAACAGATATCACCTGTCCGGTACCAACCGTTTCTAAGGGCTTCAGCCGTAGCATCCGGCCTGTTTATATATCCTCTCATACGATAGCGATGTATATTTAGGTGCTCCCCCAACTCACCTCTTTTAACTTCATTCAAATTTTTATCCACAACCATGGCCTGCATACCGGGCAGAACCAAACCGCACGAACCGTAAGGCCTTGGTTTATCAATATTATTCAATGTAACGAAGGAACAACATTCGGTGGTACCAAAACCATCATAAATTTGAATATTATATTTATCTTCAATTTGTTTTCTTAATTGGCTTGTTAATATTGCACCGGCTGATATGCAAAGCCTCAGGGAATTGAATTTTTCCATAGGCGCACCTACATTCAATATATAATTAAACATGGTAGGAACGGCAGGGAAAATGGTAATTTTATGCTTCTCTATAACATCTGGTGTCTTTAGAGGTGAAAACGCTTTTTGAATTATTTCCGTGGCCCCTATTGATATAACTTGTACTATACAAACACATGATGCATAAGAATGAAACATTGGGAGAGCACCTAAATATACATCGCTATCGTTAAGTCTTAATACTTCTGCCATGGCTGCTGCCACCCATGCTACACCCTGGTGAGTCAATTCGGCGCCCTTTGGGATTCCCGTGGTACCCGAAGTATATTGAATCCAAACAGGGTCGGTAGGGCTTAAATCAATTTTATTTTCCAGAAATCCATACTGCTTAAGATTATCATACTTTAAAATACATATTTCTTTATTTTTAAATTCCGGAACAGATAAATCACCTACGACAATAACCTTTTTCAAACTAGCAAGCCTGGAGTAAATATCCATTGTTTTTAAAAATAACTCATAATCAGTAATTAATACTTGCGCTTCGGAGTCCCTTAGTATTATCTCCACTTCTCTGGGCATTAACGCTGGATTTAAGAAAACATTCAAAGCACCGCAATTTGCAATACCGAAATAAGCTTCGACCAAATCAATGGAATTATGCAAATACGTAGCGACCCTATCCCCCCTGCCAACGCCTATTTCCATTAAACCCCTAGCCACTTTCAAACTGTCTTGATAAAACTCCTCATATGTTACTTGCCTGTTCTCGTCGATAAATAATATTTTATCCCTATATATATTTGACTGCATCTCAATTAAATTCGGCAAAGTAGTAATCAAGTTGGTATTCATTTTATAATCTTCCTTTCTTATTAAGGCAATCCAATTAACCTCCAGACAAAGGCAGCATGAATACAACTTCGCTGTCTACTGATAAGCATGTTTTATAGGATTCTTGGCTCACAGGAAACAATTTGTTATTAACTGCAATTAATAAAGGGTAGTGTGGATCCGCCAACCAATTATCCGCACTTGGATATGCATCATTAAGCATGGTGATCAATTCGCCCAAAGTAATACCTTCACAGTTTAGCACAATGCTGTTTTCACCTATTAGCTTATTAAGTGGCGGCATAAACCTTACTTTCATTTGATCTTCCTCCTATATAACCAAATTAATAACACCCCCAGTATATTTTTCAGCTTACTTGATTTATAACGGTTGACAAAGTTGGCTTCATTGTTTCAAATGCTACTGAAGTAAACTCTTTTTTATATACAGGGTATCGTCAAAGTAATAAATCACCCTAAGGCCGCCCAATTTACATAATTTGTCTGGTTTTTTATTGTAACATGCTTTGCGCGCACTGGTGTTAATTGGTGTCTGATAGTGTCAGTTTTGTTGTTATTAATGACTTTGACGTGGTCCTGTTTTTATATATACAAAATTTATGCCTGTATCACAAATCAGGCATTTGACTGCCAACATGACTCCGGGAATACTATTTTCAGGTTAAGACAAAATAATTATTAAACTGTCCAAAGTGACAAAGTATATACATAAAAAAACTGATGTATACGCAAATGTATATATCAGTATACTAGCACAAATTTACGAAATAAATAATTTTAGGCCCAATTTAAGTCATTTCGAAGCCGACAGCACTTGAGAATACTGGGTTCTTAAAATTAAAAACGTAGTACAGATAAATTAAATGACAAGATATAGTGAGCTACAGAGATCTACGCCAAGAATGTGGCGCCTAATATATAGCATTGATCTCAAATGATCCTATTTGAAAAGGATACTGACCAGGCAGCACG
>JAMCVO010000559.1 GCA_023475715.1 Actinomycetota bacterium | reverse complement strand
AAATAAAAAACAATTTTTTTTTTAAAATAATTACATTGAAATAGAATTGATATATAATCATTCCAATATCGATCTGTGTCTGATATTTATAAGCAGACATTGAATAAAATCTAAAAATTATTTTCAGGAAAGGAATGCTGTGGACAAGGCAGAAAAAAGGATATTGATAGAAATGGCTTCAAAAATAAGGATAGATATAGTTGAGATGCTTTGTGCGGCGGGTTCAGGTCATTCGGGCGGTTCTTTGTCAATTGCGGATGTTTTTGCCTATCTTTATTTCAGTGGAAAATTTAAACTTGGTCCTGAATATTCCGGAAGTATGAATCGGGATAGGGTTGTTCTTTCAAAAGGTCACGCCTGTCCGGTTCTTTATGCGTCTCTTGCAGAAAAAGGTTATTTCGATAAGTCTCATCTCCTGACGTTAAGGAAATATGGCAGTATCCTCCAGGGGCACCCTGACATGAAAAAAACTCCCGGTGTTGAAATAACTACCGGTTCACTTGGGCAGGGGCTTTCCTGCGCAGTCGGAATGGCTCTTGGATCAAAGCTTGAAAACCTGGACAGCCGTATATTTGCTGTTATCGGTGATGGTGAATGTGATGAGGGACAAATTTGGGAAGCTGCCATGGCAGCATCACATTACAAGCTGGATAATCTGACTGCAATACTTGACAGGAACGGTCTGCAGATCGACGGATATACAAGGGATGTCATGAACACGGAACCTATGCTCGATAAGTGGGCTTCATTCGGATGGGAAGTTATGGAAATTGACGGCCATGACTTTGACAATATCGATGATTCATTCAATAGGGCAGCAAAAATAAATAATAAGCCGGTATGCATAGTGGCAAACACGGTCAAAGGTAAGGGTGTTTCATACATGGAGGACCGTTGTGAATGGCATGGCAGGGCCCCATCTGTTGAGGAAAAAGATAAAGCGATATGTGACCTGTGTGGAATTGAAAATAATTAAAGGATTATACCTTCACGCGAATCCCAATATATATAAGCAGGGTTGTTTTCGGTAAAATTTTCATGGGCTGCATCATTTTTTATTTCTGCAGTGATAAGGCCGATTTTTTCTGAAAATAAACGGATCCTGATATCGGGGCCTTCAAAAATCCTGGAAATTATTTTTGCTTCAAACCGGTTTAATGGTGCAGCCGCATCTGAAACTTTCCATAAGGAACCTGACGAAACTTTTATTTTTTCAGGTCTTATGAAAAAAACCAAATCCTGTTTACTGGCGATATTATTTTTTATTCTGGCCGTCATTATCTGAAACGGATTGGTGTCATTTTCAGATTCCGGTCCATAGTCAGGTCTTAAATTTTTTCTGATGGTGATTTCTCCGCCAGTTTTAGTCAAAGCTTTTACAATGTCTTTTCCGGGAAAAACCACATCCCAAATCGGAATAAAATTACCGGCTCCGATAAAATCTGCAACAAACAGATCTGCCGGATTATTATAGATCCAATCAGATTGACCCGATTGGACAATTTTTCCATCATTCATTACCGAAATTGTATCTGACATAGTCAGGGCTTCGCTCTGATCATGTGTGACATACAGAAAAGTCGCACCTGTTCTTTTTTGTATTTCTTTCAATTCAGCACGCATTGATATACGCAGTTTTTTGTCCAGCGATGCGAGAGGTTCGTAAAGAAGAAGAATTTTCGGTTCAATAATAAGGGACCTTGCAAGCGCAACCCGCTGCTGCTGTCCGCCCGATAATTCGTTAATTCTTCTTTTTTTAAGCCCTGCCAGATTGACGATTGACAGCATATTGTTTAATTTTTTACTGATTTCTACTGCAGGAATTTTTCTCTTTTTTAATCCGTATATAATATTTTCTTCAACATTCATATGGGGAAAAAGTGCAAGATTTTGAAAAACCATGCTTGTATTTCTCTTATTGGGCGAGACTCCTATCATGTCTTCATTGTCTATCGTGACTTTGCCTTCATCCTGGTCGATGAAACCGCCGATGATCCTCAGTATTGTTGTTTTACCGCAGCCTGACGGTCCCAGAAGCGAGAAAAATTCACCATCGCTTATTTTAAAAGATACATCATTTACGGCAGTAATACTTCCGTATTTTTTTGTAACATTTTTTACTTCTACGATATATTTTTTCATTTAACCGGATTCAATTTGGAAGGCACGCCAAGCCTTTCGTTTTTTATTTCCTTTGGGTCATCTGTCACATTTCTGTTTGAAACGCAGCAATTCTTCCACAGCAAATTTCCCCATATGCCAGGATTATTTTCACTGAAAATATTTTTTATAAAAAATAATCCAGGGAAAAAATATTTTTTATAACTGTCCGCTCTTAATAATAATAACATAAAACAATGGTTCAAATTATTATTTGAGAAAATTTTTTTTATCGGAGATTGTTAGTTCTTTTTAGAAGCTGTTAAAAGTTTTCTTTTATATCTCTGGAAATATTACAGACATTGTTTTAATATAATCTTTATGCACACAGTCGGGATGTAGCGCAGCTTGGCTAGCGCGCAGCGTTCGGGACGCTGAGGTCGTGGGTTCAAATCCCTCCATCCCGACCAGAATATAAAAAACAAAGCAATCAAACTTAACAATTAAAAACCTTATCAAAGGAGATGA
>JAMCVO010000248.1 GCA_023475715.1 Actinomycetota bacterium | reverse complement strand
TAAAACACCGCTATAAGAGAGAAAAAATTCAAAACGCAAGAAAGAGAGACGATAAGGCAGTTTTTAATTATTTTAAGGGGCAATTTCTTTCAGTATCAGATGATAAAGCTGCTCATTTAAAACCTCAACCACGAACTTATTCATTTCAACTTGTTCACCTATAGGTTTGCTCTTATACTCCTCAAGAGTCGCCAGGTTATATGGATCGTAAATATCTAAAATCAAATACTTGTCAATTTTCTTTAAGCTTTTAAATTTACTGAACGTTGCTCCTCCGAATAATACTATGTCGGACCTGGATGCTAAATCTGCAATAGATAAATCATCGGTATATCTTATAATCTCAAATTCCATTGAGGGAAAATCTGGTTCATTAGGTATGGCAAGAATAACATTCATGTATTTTGATAAAATCTTTGCAAAATTCCAGACTCTTATTGCAGGCCCAGCCATTTCAGAAGCAACAACTTCATCTGAAATAATAAGCAGTGTCCTTTTTAATTTTTTTGTAAATATCTCATATATCCCAAGCGTCTTTAAAAGTTCAATTTGATGCTGCTGATAATCTTTATCATCTGATACTGAAAGAAATTGCCCCTTAAAATAATTAAAAACTGCCTTATCGTCTCTCTTTCTTGCGTTTTGAATTTTTTCTCTCTTATAGCGGTGTTTTACAATGTTATCCAGAAAGTCTTTTACAGCCATAAGAGAGCTCAGAGGCTGGGAATCTATTCTTAAGTCGGACATTTCTGTCCCAAGCTTTGCCGATAACTGCCGGCTGTTTTCATTATTTAAATCAAAATTGTAGTAATCATGATAATCAAACTTGAAATCAATAAAAACCCTGCCTAATATACTTGCAAAAGTTGAAGACAAAATATTGGCAAGATTGTTCTCGTCATAATTTTTATATATTGAAACGAGGGAATTTCTTTCCTTAAGAAACCTTAGCTTGTCATCACTGAAATTCTTTGAAGTACCATGGTGCATATGGTATACAACTGATTTTGGAGCAAAAACAACCTTATATCCAAGCACCCATAATCTCCAGCCCAGATCAACATCTTCATAATATGCAAAAAAATCTTCATCAAATCCTCCGGCTTTAATAAAAACATCATTCCGGATAAGCATTGCTCCGCCATTTACAAATGGCAGATACCTTTCGATATTGTGAATGTCCTTTTCAAGCGGAAGGTTGTAGTCAATCTGGAAGCCCTTGCCTTCAAAATTAATCATCCCGCCTGCAAAATCTATATTTTTTCCATCAAACGAAAGTACTTTTGAACCCGAGCAAATCACTTCCCGGGAACCATATACAGGTTTTAAAAGTTCGATGAGCCAGTCCGGATCAACTTTTGTATCATTATTTAAGAATGCTATATACTCGCCTGATGCAATTTCAGCTGCCTGGTTGTTTGCCCTGGCAAATCCATAATTTTCAGGATTTCTTATAACTCTTATTTCAGAAAAATTGTTTTCAAGTAACTTTATTGAACCATCCTTCGAATTATTATCCACAACAATTATTTCAATCTTGTCTTCAGGATAATTAAGATTGCCAATGCTTTTTAAGCATTCATTCAAATATTCTTCCCCATCGAGATTAATGATGGATATTGTAATTTTAGGATATGAAAAAAACTCTGTCATCTGCCTGATAAATAACCAAATAAAAAATTAATTAAATACTTAATAAAATAATTAATATTGTGTTCAAGGGTTAAAACTCATTTAAATTATAACAAACAATTTATTTTAAACAATAATTAATGTTAAAATGAAAAATACTAATAGAAATCAATCCATTACAATTATTGATACGTATGACAGGAAAAATAAAAGCCGCTTTTATTACCGAAAGGATGATTTTAGGCCACGGCGTCGATGTTGTAATTGATAAGATTGCTTCGGGTCTTTCAGATTATGGTTATGATTGCGACATATACTGTAACCATTTTGATGAAACTTTTAAAAAACATAAACCGTATAATTTAATTAAGCTGCCAAATATTACAGGTTCAAACGCGTTTGACCTTGAGAAAAGGGTAAAAAAGCTAAGCTTAATATTAAACAAACACAATCCGGACATCTTCCTTATAAATTCCTTCCCTTTTTATAGTCTTGCAGGAACTTTAAACAAACCCGTCATTTCAATTAATTACGGCATTGTTTCCACTGAGGGAATGGCCTTTAAGAGAAAGCTTTTCTATAAATATATGAATTTTATGCAAAATTTTTATTATTTCAAAAAATCTGCAAGAATAATCTGTATATCGGGATATCTGCAAAACATGCTTCCGCCAAAAATAAGAAAAAAATCAAACTGTATTTATCTTGGGGCAGATCATTATATGGATGCGGAAATTAATGAAGATAAGATAAAAGCATTCAGACATAAACTGGGAATAGAAGAAGACGAATGCCTGCTGCTATATGTCGGAAGACTTAATCCTGTTAATCAGCCGTATAAAGGCACCAGGGAATTAACAGATCTATTCCATAAAGCAAAACAGAAAAACAGTAAAATAAGATTACTGATGGTAGGTTTTGGATCTAAAAATGACGAGATAGCCATAAAGAATGAAGGAATTCTTGCAATCGCAAATGCGCCATGGGAAATGATGCCGA
>JAMCVO010000706.1 GCA_023475715.1 Actinomycetota bacterium | reverse complement strand
GCAGAACTGGGTTCCCCGCCATGCTCGCCGCAAATACCTACTTTCAAGTCTTTTCTCACTGATTTGCCTTTTTCAATTGCAATCTTGATAAGGCTGCCGACACCAGTCTGATCAAGAACGGCAAACGGATCCTTTTCAAGAATTCCTTTTTCAAGATAATCCGGAAGGAATTTGCCGAAATCGTCTCTTGAAAATCCGAATGTAAGCTGAGTCAAATCATTTGTTCCAAAACTAAAGAACTCTGCTTCGGTGGCAATTTCATCAGCAGTCATGCATGCTCTGGGAATTTCTATCATTGTCCCGACTTTGAATTCAAATTCAATACCATATTCTTTCATAACTTTTTGAGCAATTTCAACTATCTGTTTCCTGAGTATCCTTACTTCATTTACAATCCCCACAACAGGAATCATAACTTCAGGAATTACTTTAACTCCGGCTTTGGTAAGTTCTGCAGCAGCTTCAAAAATTGCCCTTGCCTGCATATCGCATATTTCAGGATAAGTTATGGATAATCTGCATCCTCTGTGTCCAAGCATCGGGTTTATTTCATGAAGGGAAACTATGGTAGCTTTCATATCTTCATAAGACATGCCGAGTTCTTTAGCTATTTCTTTTATATCTTCCTCTTCTGTCGGAAGAAACTCATGTAAAGGCGGGTCAAGCAACCTGATTGTAACAGGCAGACCTTGCATTACTTTGAATATGCCGGTAAAATCTTCTTTCTGCATGGGAAGGGCAATTTTTGCAAATATTTCCCGCATAGCTTTAATTCTGACACCTTCAAAAAACATATGCTCTGTTCTGCAAAGACCGATCCCTTCAGCTCCAAACTTTCTTGCCACGTCAGCATCTTTTGGAGTGTCGGCATTTGTCCTTACCCCGATTTTCCTGAATTCATCTACCCATCCCATAAATATACCGAAATTACCTGAAAGTTCGGGATCAACAACAGCCACTTCACCTAAGAATACTTCTCCTGTTGAACCATCGAGCGTAATATAATCACCTTTATTAACTTTGATATCCTTAACCGTAAAATACTGTTCGTTTTCGTTGACCTTTATTGATTCACATCCTGCTACACAGCACTTGCCCATTCCCCTGGCAACAACTGCAGCATGAGAAGTCATACCTCCTCTTGCGGTTAAAATACCCTGGGCAACAGACATCCCCTGGATATCTTCGGGTGAAGTTTCGGTTCTTACCAGAACTACCTTATATAATTCTGACTCCTTCACAGCTGTTTCCGCATCAAAAACCACTCTTCCAACAGCAGCACCGGGAGAAGCCGGCAGACCTTTTGCGATAAGTTTCGCCTTTTCTTTTGCTTTTTTATCAAGCTGTTTATGAAGCAGCTGGTTAATCTGCTCGGGAGCAACCCTCATAACAGCGGTTTTTTTATCGATTAAACCTTCTTCAACCATGTCTGCAGCCACCTGCAGTGCTGCGGCGGCAGTTCTTTTTCCGCTTCTGGTCTGAAGCATGTAAAGTCTGCCCTCCTGGAATGTAAATTCCATATCCTGCATGTCTTTATAATGTTTTTCAAGCTTTGCAAATATTTCCATAAGCTGTTTATAGATTTCCGGCATTTCATCTTTAAGCTTTTCCATATCCTTGGGAGTTCTGATACCTGCAACAACATCTTCACCCTGTGCATTTGTCAGATATTCTCCATAAACTTTTTTCTCACCTGTTGACGGATTTCTGGTAAATGCTACCCCGGTGCCCGAATTGTCTCCCATATTACCAAATACCATTGACTGAACGTTTACAGCAGTTCCAAGGCTGTGAGGTATGTCATTTAAGTTCCTGTATGTTATAGCCCTTTTATTATTCCATGAAGAAAATACGGCATTTACTGCCATCTTTAATTGCTCCATCGGATCCTGCGGGAAACTGACTCCTTTTTCTTTTTCAACAATCTTTTTATATTCCAAAACAAGCTCTTCGAGATCTTCTGCTGTTAATTCCGTATCAAACTTTACACCTTTTTTATCTTTCAGATGCTGTATGGCTTTTTCAAATTTAGCATGTTCAACTTCCATAACAACATCTCCGAACATCTGGATAAATCTTCTGTATGAATCCATCGCAAATCTCTTATTGCCGGTTTTTTTAATCAAACCAGCAACACTTTTATCATTAAGACCCAGATTTAAAATTGTATCCATCATTCCGGGCATTGAAACTGCTGCTCCTGATCTTACAGAAACAAGAAGAGGGTCATTTACATCACCGAAATTAAGCCCCATAGCTTTTTCCAGTTTTTTCATGTTTTCTTCTATCTGACCAATCAATCCTTCAGGCCACTTCTGACCGTTTTCATAATACTGAATACAGGTTTCTGTTGTGATAGTAAATCCGGGAGGAACCGGGAGGCCGATATTTGTCATTTCCGACAAGTTGGCTCCTTTACCGCCAAGGAGTTTCTTCATATCTTTGGTTCCTTCACCAAAAAAATAAACATATTGCTTTTGTGCCATTTGATTTCCTTCCTGTTAAATAAAACTAAATTAATTTTTATAATAAATTGTTTTTATGCTCTATCCTGATATTCTTGAAAAATCAGCTATCCGCATATATAAATCCAATGCTTTTTTTACCAGATTTATCCTGTTGTTTTTTACTT
>JAMCVO010000189.1 GCA_023475715.1 Actinomycetota bacterium | reverse complement strand
TTTCAGTGTTTCTTCCGGGAAAAGACAGTAAGTAATAATATCTACTTCTTTATTTGTAGTACCTTTAAGTTCAGAGGAGCAATGATCATAGGTATTTTCAGCTTCATAATCATAATTTTTAATAACATCTGTTATTTCACCTTCGGAAATCCTTGATTTTATATCAGGATCTATTTCCCTCGGCAGTTGTCCGTAATATCCGAAAATTAACTTTTTAATTTCATCATTTGTAATTTCCCACCTGTAGTCGGAAATGATAATATTAAGGATGGCTTGGCTTCCAATAATCTGACCGACCGGTGTGGCAAGCGGAGGATTCCCCATTTCATTTTTTATCTTAAAAACTTCCTCAAGAACATTATCAAGTTTGTCAATTTCTCCAATCTCATTTAACTGGTGGCTGATGCTTGAGAGCAACCACTTCGGCAATAAATTTTGGTTTTTATTGCTGTAGAAATAACTTGAGTTTATTAAATCCTGTTTTATTGATGGATATATATATTTTTTTACCCATTCATAGAGCTCCAGGATTTTAAGATAGTCAAGGTTATCTTCAATTTTTGTATCTTTAAGACTTAAGATGAATGGAAATATGGAAGGATTAAAATCATTGTATGACGAGGGTATAAAGCTAAAGTCAAAACCTGTACAGCCTGCCATACATGCACTATAGTAATTTGAAACCTGCAAACCTCTTAAATTATAAACACTGAAATAAAATGGTTTGTCCACTCCTCCTGTAAGATTTTTAAACAGCTGTTCTGCTTTATGAGGAATTAGTGTTGATTCAACATCTTTGATACAGATACTGCTGCATCCCTCGCCAGATAATTCCTCTGCCATCCGAATATAAAAATCAATATCCCTGAAGTTATCATAAATAATTGTACCCTGACAGATTGCTCCATTTTTTACAATTTCAGAAATTGTAAATTTTAAATTTTTAATATCATTTAAGGTATCATAAACCCTGAATTTACCTATGCCATGCTGTACAGATTGTTTTATGAATCGTGAAATAATATCTTTAGGATAAATTTCTATCCCTGCAAGATTTCGTGCCCCCAATAAAGCCTGTAATTTTGCTGCCGGTAATTTATTTTTAATATATTCTGCAATCTGGAAAGGTGATTTATTGAAATTGTTTTGAAGCATCTTTTCAAAAGCAGAACCGCCAAATATCTCAATACTGTCAAATTTAATTTTATCCATGTGCTTGAGAAGCTCATCGAGAACCTGAAGGTTTATATATCTTGGGTCAATACTCTGGAACAAATCCCGGATTGTTATATCGTTTATTTTTATCTTTCTCATATTTTTCAGTTAAATAAGTGTTTTTTTAAGCTATCCTTTATTCTAAATACTTTATCTAAATTAATAATTATCAGTATTTTTAAAAAATCTATAATTACGAAAGGTATAACTCCTAGTTTTAGGGTTTTTTCAAAGATATCGAACAAACCTGTAACTTTTCCGGTCATATAGATAAAGCCATACAGATGTATAAAACCGCCCAAATATATGACTAAAAGTCCTGCGATGCAGGAGACAAACATCGAGATAGTTCTGATGTCCCGGTACTCTGCATAATTTTTTGGCTTTGTAATTCTGAAAGATTTTATAATCGTGCCAACTATATTATTTTCATAAATGTATCCGGCAATAAATGATGCTGCCAGGAATCCTATGATGTAACCACCAGTGGGTCCCATGATTGCCGAAAGTCCGCTTTTAAAACCGGCAAATACGGGGGCTCCAAGCAATCCTGCCAGTAAGTATTGAAGCTGGCTCAAAAAGGCTAGCCTGCTGCCTAAAGCAATTGCAGACAACAGGACGGTCAGAACCTGCATGGTAATCGGCACTGGTGTAAACGGAAGGTAAACAAATGTATTTGCTGAAATTGCCATAAGCACTGCAAATGCCAAAGTATAAGATATCTTTGCAGTTTTGCTTTGACTTTCAGCAGCTGGTATAGAAATCGAACCTATTTCCATGTAAAAGCTTGAATTGGCTTTGGTATTTATTTGTCCCAAAGAAAGATACCTTTTCGATATATCAGGATTTATATTATTATTCATTTTTCACCTTTATATTCAGAATTCTTAATATATAATCATTAGTTAGGTTTTAATTATAGCCAGTATTTAATCATGGCCAGGCTTTAAAAAAGACGCTGCCGGGTATATAAAGTTTCACAATTTGTGAAACTAACATAGCGTCAGGTGCGTCTTTTTATAAAATTAACTTTTTATTGGAGGATCTTTATGCATTATTTTTTAACAGAAGAACAGCAGATGATTGTAGATATATGCAGGCAAATTGTTGATGAGAGAATTAAACCTCAGAGGGCTGAAATGGATGAGAACTGCATATTTCCTGCGGAAATAATAAAAGAAATAGGGAAAAGTGATTTGTTTAGACTTTTTGTTCCTGAACAATACGGTGGAATGGGAACAGGAATTTTCGAGGTATGTCTTGCAACTGAGGAGCTAAGCAGAGGTGATTTGAGTGTTGCTACAACTTATGCCGCAAGCGGGCTGGGTTTTATTCCTATAATATTGCTTGGCAGCGAAGAGCAAAAGAAGGAATATCTTCCACTGCTGGCAAGCGGTGAGAAACTTGCTGCATTTGGA
>JAMCVO010000675.1 GCA_023475715.1 Actinomycetota bacterium | reverse complement strand
GCATGCCCTTATAATTCTTACTGCAAAAAGTAGAAACTACCAGTCCTCTTGATGCAGAACAGACAAGACAGCAAAAAACTGGTGAGTTTGCTCTGACCTCTGAACCGATTTCGGGAAAACCGGCAGATGCATCAAAAAATATAAATATGATAGAGATAAAATCCCCTATTGTAGGAGTTTTTTATACTTCAGCAAGTCCCGGAGAACCTCCGTTCGTTACAATCGGCAAAAAAATAAAAAAAGGAGACACTTAATGCATTGGTGAAGCAATGAAACTGATGAATAAAATAAATTCAGATTATGACGGAATTGTGGAAAAAATACTTGTGACAAACGAAGAACCGGTGGAATATAACCAGGTAATGATGGTCATAAATACCAAATAAATACCGGAAAATATTAAAACCTGAAATTAAGGTCAGAAACATAAAACCATGTTTAAAAGAATTTTAGTAGCAAACAGAGGAGAAATTGCAGTAAGAATTATAAGGGCATGCAGGGAACTTGATGTTGAAAGCGTAGCAGTTTTTTCAACAGCTGATTCCGAAAGCCTTCATGTAAAAATGGCTGACAGGAAAATCTGTATCGGACCCCCTCCTCCTGCAAAGAGTTATCTGGATATTAAAAATATCATTTCCGCAGCAATGGTTACAAATTGTGATGCAGTTCATCCGGGATACGGATTCCTTGCTGAAAACCACCTTTTTGTCAACGAGATTATATCTAATAATATGGTTTTTATCGGACCTCCGGCAGACCTCATCGATCTTGCAGGCAACAAATCAAAAGCAATAGAAATAATGAGGAAAAACAATATTCCTGTAATTCCTGGTTCGATAAATAATGTCGGAACAACAGATGAGGCCGTAAGGTTTGCAAGAAGGATAGGTTATCCGGTTATAATAAAAGCAGCTTTCGGAGGAGGCGGCCGTGGAATGAGAGTTGTAAATAATGAGAACGAATTGAGAAGCTTGTTCCCGGTGGCAAAAGCCGAGTCTAAAAATGCTTTCGATAAAGATGACTTATATCTGGAAAAATTTATAATCAAACCCCGCCACATAGAATTTCAAATACTGGGTGACAATTACGGAAACATATTTACTCCTGGCTCAAGAGAATGTTCAATCCAGAGAAGGCATCAGAAACTAATCGAAGAAGCGCCTGCTGCAAGATTGTCTGAAAAAACAGCCGCACAGATGGAAAACATAGCAATAAGAGCAGCTAAGGCTTTAAATTATAAAAATGCCGGTACGTTTGAATTTCTGGTAGATAAAGATGAAAATTTTTATTTTATAGAGATAAATACAAGAATTCAAGTGGAACATCCTGTAACTGAAATGGTAACAGGAATAGATCTGATAAAAGAACAAATAAAAATTGCCGCAGGTGAAAATATATCAGCTTTAAGTAAAGATTATGTGCTTAAAAAAGAAGTAAGACTTGGACATGCATTCGGACATGCTATTGAATTCAGGATCAATGCCGAAGATGCAGATAATAATTTTGCTCCGTCTCCTGGAAAAATTTCCGATTGTTTTATTCCGGGAGGTCCCGGAATCAGATTTGACTCTTTTATCACTCCGGGATGCACTATCCCTCCCTATTACGATTCCCTGCTAGGAAAATTAATCGCATGGGGTACAACAAGGGAAGAAGCAGTCAGCAGAGCGGTAAGAGCATTGAATGAATTAAAAATCGAAGGTATCAAAACTACAATACCTTTTCACTTAAAAATACTTTCAAATGAAAATTTTAAAAAAGGTTTTATAACCACCGATTTTATTGAAGAAGAAAAACTACTTTAAGCCAATATTCTTTAACTTTTTAATTGACAGCACATGTGTAAATTGCTATATTTCTTTGCAAATAAAATCTTAGGTTATCAATACTATTTTCTAAAAACATATTTTTACAGGAGAGAATTATGGCAATGACTTTTGAAGATAATGAATTTATTCCAAAACCACGTAAAGGCTGGCACTTAAGATGGGTTTATAAACCATTATTTTTGTTTGAAGAAACAGTAAAAAAAATCGGGTTTGACTGCCGTTCATGCGGACAATGTATTTTAAGCACCACCGGTTTTGTCTGTCCAATGAGATGTCCAAAACAGTTAAGAAATGGTGCATGCGGCGGAGCTTCAAAAGGTATGTGTGAAGTAGATTCTTTAAAAAAATGTGTCTGGAATGAAATCTATGAGGGAACAGATGGCCTCGATAAAATCGAGCCCTTGCTTAAACTTCAGAAACCAATAGATTACAGACTTACAAATAAATCCGCAATAGTAAACTGGTTAGACAACAGAATCGAAGGAATGCACCTGTATCTTCCTGGCAAGGGTACTGTTCTTTATCAGCTATTTAGAATTTTATTTCATATAATTAAGATCAGATGGAGAAAACTGGTACATCACTCAAGATACTGGGAAAAGCATGAAACACATTATCTTAATGTTTAATTAATCTAAAAAAGTAGTTTGTAAAAAAATTTAAAAGCCCCATGACTATTATGGGGCTTTTTTTATCCAATTTTTTTCTGCACAGAGTTGCTGATATCTTCTTAAAATAATGATTGTTATTTATAATAAATTGTTGTTAAATATAATGTTTGCTATAGGTCAAAACGTCGGCGCCTAC
>JAMCVO010000429.1 GCA_023475715.1 Actinomycetota bacterium | reverse complement strand
TTAATTAATTCAGGAACGGTTTTTTCTGAAATTGCTTTTAATTTATTAGTAGTTGGCTGTAAAATTTTGGTATATTGTTCAACTGCTTTAGCCCTTAATGCTTCTGGTACGGTTTCGGCTATATATTTGGCAACTTGTTCACCTCCAGGTATTTTTTTAAGAGCATTTGTTACAAATCCACCTCCAGGATAAAGTTCAATAATTGTAAATAATTTATCAGTTATACCTGGCTCTTTTATATTTTGTAATTTTTTACCAAATTCACTTGCTTCTTTATTATTAGTTATATCACCATAAATAGATGCTGCACCACCTATACCCTTAGTAATTAAACTTCCAACTGTTTTACCAGTAGAACCAAATAGAAATTGTGATGCTGTTCCGATAGTTTTATCAAATAAATCAGATTTTTTAGATGATTCAATGTTAGGATTTGGCAATCCACTACTAATATTTCTCGCTCTGGCAATCTCATTTCTTATTGATTCAGGTGTTACTGGTGTTCCACTAGATTTTTTATTTAATAAATCTCTTGGGTTACCATATTTTAAATTCAATTCTTTTATTTGTTCTGGTGTTAACGCCATATTATATAAATTTATTTTAAGCAAAATATTGATTTAATTGCCCTTGATTTCCCTCTTTCTGATACATTTGTTTAACCACATTCTTTTTTTGATTATAAGACATTTTATCCCATTGAGCTTTTGAAATAGCCGTATGCGTCCATCTTTGACCACCAGATTGAGTATAAAATCCTATTTTATCAATTACTTTAATTGTTGTATCAACTGGGTCGCCTAATAATTTAGCAGTTTTATATTTACCGCCAGAAAAAGGGTCACCAGGCACATAATCAACTCCTTCTTTTAATCCAGCTATTTTAGCAATATCAGTCGTGAAAGCAGTTGGATTATTATGGCGGTCAGTCCTCATTCCAGTTGAGGCTGTCGGTGTTCCGCCTCCACCTTGATTAAAACCAGATGTATCTCCCTGATTAATCCAATCAAGCAAATTTTCTCTCTTTTCTTCTATTGTATTGCCAGGCATTTCTTGTAATTTTTGTCCATATTCATCAGCTCCAACCGTTTTAATATAATCATCAATTTCATTATATTTTTTACCTTGACCACCTATATCCGATAAAACTCCAATAAAATCAGTTGCATCATATCCTCCAGTAATATAATCATTTACCATTTGGGTTGCCTTATCAGATAAAAGTTGTTTTACCCCCTCTAACTTATTTCTGGCAACATCTGGAGTATCGGTTAATTGTGGTAACATTTTTCTATATTTTTCTTCATCTTCTTTTCTTAAAACACCGCCTTCCATAAATCTACCAATTACTTGAGAAGCCCGCCTTAAATCATCATCAATACTTTGTGCCTCTACATTATAAGGATTCAATTGGCCAAGACGCCCAGTTACTGGCCCAAATAAAAATATCTTATTGTCTGGATTAAGTTTATCTAACATTTCATCTAAACTTTTAGTAACTAATGGTAATTGTCTGGCTTCCGATAAATTTCTAATATCAGTTGTTGGTAGATTTATGGAAGGCGGTGTTTTAAGATATTTTTATTTGGGCCAGTAACTAATGGTAATTGTCTGGCTTCCGATAAATTTCTAATATCAGTTGTTGGTAGTTGTTTTAAATTACTTCCAGTTGCTTCTTTTTGTTTTATCATTGCATCATAAGATTTCAATAACCTGTCAGTTGGTGTCTCTTTTGCTAATTCTTTTTCTTGTATATACTCACTAATATTTTTAGCAGTCGTATATCCTAAATCTTTAGCTTGTTTATATTCAGCAATAGTAGACTCTAACCCAGCATAGGCTAATTCTTTTTGTGCTTTTTGAATATCTAACTCATTTTTACGTTCTTCACTATTCATTTTGTCTAAGGCTTGTGCCTGTTTTTTTACCTCAGAAATATATTGGCTTGGATTATATCCATTAGCAATAGCGTAAGACTCTAATTCATCATTTTCGGGAACTAAAACATTACCATCGGCATCAACAGTTAAAGAGTTATAGGCATCAAATCCAATTAATCTATCAGTTTGCTCTTGGATATACTTATTATTCTCGCGTTCAGCTTGTGCCTGTTGTCTTAACTCCTCATTTCTTTCTTTAGTCAAAGTATTTAAGTCAATTATAGCCTGACGTTTTTGACTATATAAGTTACTGGCTAAATCCATTTGTTTATTCAATATTTGCCAGTTTTGATCAGTCTTTGCTTGTTGGGCAACCATTAAAGCTTGATTCATTTGGGCATCTAAATCTGATAATCTGCTAACCCCAGCAGCCTCTTCATTACTTAAAATAGTTGATTGATATTCAGGAGTATATCGTTGTCTGCCACTTCTAGCACCCAATAATTGTTGCGCACCTAACGCACTTTTATTAATTTCATCCATTTGCTTTTTTCTAGCAGCAAAAGTTGCTTTAATATTATCTACTTGCTGATTAAACAAAGCATCACTTTGAGTCTTAAAAGTGTTTAATTGAGAAGAATAATTATCATAATCACTTTGTAAGGTTGAATTTAAATCAGCTAATTGTTTCATTTCAGGTGTCTCAGTTTCATCAGTTATTTCAT
>JAMCVO010000362.1:4532-14171 GCA_023475715.1 Actinomycetota bacterium | reverse complement strand
CGCTGATGTAGGAAGTTACACTGATATTCAAAAAATACATGATTTTATTGATAAAAAATTCAGTAAACTCAATGGTATAATACATTGTGCTGGAGTTTCTGCCGGTCAGCTTATTTTTAATAAAGATGTCGAATACTCTGAAAAAATATTTAGATCAAAACTTTATGGTGCTTTTAATTTAATGCATATTTTTAAAGAGAAGCTAGATTTTAAAATATTTTGTTCATCGAAATCTTCTTATGTTGGAATATTTGGGCAGACAGATTATTCTGGAGCCAATGCTTTTCTTGATTCTTTTGCAAATTACAAATACTTCGCAGATAAAGATGAAATAATAAATATAAATTGGGATACTTGGCGGGAAGAAGGTATGGCGGTCAGGGAAAGAACGAACCTTCAGAAGCAGGATTTGACCAGAAAAGACATAGCAATCATTAAGTGTGATAATCCTTTGCTTGATACATGTTGGGTAGACAGTAAAAATAAAAATTATTTTTATATCTCATATTTTGATTCAACCAAAGATTGGATATTAACCGAGCATAAGATTAGTGAAATACCAACATTTCCTGGTACATGTTGGATCGAGTTAATATGGGCGGCCGCAAATGAACATTATCCAAATAAAAAAATCACCATTGATGAATTACGATTTTTTAACGTCTTAAGGGTAAATGATAAAGATACAAGAAAAGAAATATATACTGTAATAACAGAATCTGATAAAGAAATAGAGTGCTCTATTATTAGTTTAGGCAGTAGAAACTCTTCAAGAGTGCAGAGTATTTTGCACGCTAAATGTAAAATTTTTGTTACAGATAAGCTTGATGCTTATGAAAATATTCAGACTGTGCAGACAATAGATAATGCAAAGCATGCAACAAAGGTATATTTACCGGATGAGATAAAAGCGCAGTTGGAAAAAGTAATTAATTTAAAAATAATTACCTTAGGTCCAAGATGGGAAACTATTAAAAAAATTGAGGGGAATGGTGATACTTGGGTTTTATATCTCGAATTACCTGAGGAATACAAATCTGATATTGAAACCTATAAAGCGCACCCCGCTTTATTAGATGTGGCAGTAGCTCCAATACCAATATTCTTTACCGGAAAATATTATCTTCCATATGAATACAAAGGGCTAAAATTAATAAATCCCCTGAAAACAAAAGTAATTAGCTATATTCAGATTCTTGACAATGAAGGTTCGCTCGCTGATATAGTTCGTTGTCAAGTTAGAATAACTGATATTGATAATAATATATTAATTGATATTAAAGAATTTAAACTAGCTGAAGTTGGAGCTACTGTTGTTCATAGTAATGCTCAAGTACCTCATATAATAGCAGAATTACTTGAGAATAGAAAAAATTTGACAAATATAAGCCATGGTGTGACTAACAATGAGGGGTTGCAGGCATTTATAAAGATTATTAACAGCAACGAAAAGCAGGTTGTAGTATCAACTAGTCAGTTTAACAGTGTAAATAAAAAATTTGAACAAAGCGAAATTTTCTTAAAAAATAAAGAAGTTTCAGAGGATATACGAAAACATATTATCAATGATGATTATGATTTAGAACTTGAGTTGATAGAAATTTGGCGAGATTTTTTTGGAGCTAAAATAATCAGCAAGAAAGATAATTTCTTTGATATTGGTGGAACTTCGTTAAATGCAGTGCAATTGCTTGAGATAATAAATTCTAAGCTTAACACCAGTCTAAAAGTAATTGATCTATTTACTTATCCAACGCCAGAGAGTTTAATTTCTTATATTTCAGGCAAATCAACAAAAGTAAATTTCTCTGAAAAGTCATTAACCAATGCGCTGTTGAGTGATGAGATAGCTATAATTGGTTATTCGGCCATGTTTCCTGAAAGCCGATCTGTGGAAGAATATTGGGATAACATTAAAAACGGGAAAGATTGTGTTGCTCATTTATCAAGAGAAGAGTCAATCGCATTTGGGGTTCCGGAAGATATTGCACATAAACAAGGTTTTGTCGGTTCGATGGGGGTTATCGAAGATATTGATAAATTTGATGCCTTTTTTTGGGGATTATCACCGCTAGATGCTGAGGTACTGGATCCACAGGTAAGGCTTTTTCTGGAATGTGTTTGGAAAGCAATTGAACATGCTGGTTATATAAAAAAGCGAAGCAATATTCCAATGGGTGTTTTTGCAGGAGCAGGGACAAGCCAATACTTATATTATATTCACCGCAACAGTAATATTTCTAATAGACTTACAAATTTTGATAACCTTATTCTGACTGTAAAAGATTATTTTACTACTAGAATAAGTTACCATCTTAATTTGCATGGGCCTGCATTAAATATTAATTCAGCTTGTTCAACTTCTCTTGTCGCTGTTGCAGAGGCGTGTGGAAAATTGTTATCCGGAGAGTGTGAAATCGCTATCGCAGGTGGCATAAGTTTGACATTAAATGAAAATTTTGGATACGTATATCACGAAGGAAGCTTAGCTTCCATTGATGGTTATTGCCGTACATTTGACAAAAACGCGAGCGGAACTGTTTTTGGAGATGGTGTTGGCGTAGTTGTTTTGAAGCGTTTATCTGAAGCAATAAAAGATAATGATCATATTATTGCTGTTATTAAGGGATATGGTGTAAATAATGACGGTGATCGCAAGGTTGGTTATGTAGCTCCTAGCGTAGTGGTTTCTTTCCCATGTATTTTGGAAGCTCAGCGACGCGCTGGAATTACATCAGATTTAGTTAGTTATGTAGAATGTCATGGGACTGGCACAAAGCTTGGTGATCCAATTGAAATTAAAGCATTAACCGATGCTTTTAAAGAAAATTGCAAAGGCGAAAGAAGCTCGAAGTGCATTATTGGTTCAGTCAAGGCTAATATTGGTCACGCAAGCACTGCCTCGGGAATAGCTGGAATAATCAAAGTTTGTAAAATGCTAGAAGATAAAATTATTCCGCCGCAAATAAATTTTATGGTTCCAAATCATGATATTAATTTAGGCGACAGTCCATTTGATATTATTACAAGCAAAAAAACATGGGAAAGAAATGATGGCAATCCTTTGATAGCAGCGGTTAGTTCATTTGGAATAGGTGGAACAAATGCTCATGTAATATTGACGGAAGCACCCGCCTCGAGTAAAGTCGAAAATAAAAAAGACTACCAATATAATCTTCTAACACTTTCTGCTAAATCATATAATTCCCTTGAAGGAATAAAAAAAGAATTAGTTAATTATTTATCAGCTAATCCGGATATTAATATTTCAGATGTTGCACACTTGCTTTATTATCAGCGCGAAGAATTCGATTACAGGCAGGCCGTAATTTGTAAAGACAAAGATTCGGCTATTAAACAACTAGAATCAGTAAAAAATAAGCCTGTATCTATACATTCAGGTGCCAAACAATCATTGGTATTTATGTGCTGTGGGGTTGGAGAACATTACGTAAATATGGGCAAAGATCTTTATGATGCTGAACCATATTACAGAGATCAGATTGATCAATGTAGTGAAATTGTAAAGTCATATCTAGGAATTGATATCCGTAAGGTATTGTATAATGAAGATGATAATAAAATAAATAATACCGATGTATTTTCACATTGGCTGAAAGCAAAGAAAATATCGAACAATGAGATAAGCATTACGAAGCCTGCAAGTGAGTTAAATAGAACAGATCTCGCCCAGAAGCATCATTTTATTACAGGGTATGCGACTGCTATGCTGTTAAAAAAATGGCATATTGTACCTAAAAAATTAATTGGTTTTAGTACCGGCGAGTATCTTGCTGCATGTCTTTCTGGTGTTTTTTCATTAAATGATGCTCTTCATCTTCTTATGAAACGTGCGCAGATTATACGAGAATTACCCGAAGGAGCAATGCTTGCCATACCTTTAAATGAGGAAGAAATATACCCACTTTTAACAGATAAAATATCGTTGGGAGCAGTTAACAGTCCTGCTCAGTGTGTCGTGTCTGGGGAAAATTCGGCAATATTTGAGTTAGAGAGAAGATTGCAGAAAGAAAGGAATGTTATTTCCATACGGTTGCCGACAACTCATGCTTTTCATTCTGCTATGATGAAAAAAGCCAAAGAACAATTATTAGCGCTTTTTAAATCCGTCAAGTTTGAGGCGCCATCCATTCCATATATTTCGAATCTTACTGGTAAATTTATTATAGCAAATGAAGCAATGGATCCAAACTATTGGTATAGACACACATGCGAGACTGTACGTTTATCCGCAGGTATTAATGAGCTTCTTAAAGATGATTCAATTTTTCTAGAAATAGGCCCAGGAAGAAGCTTAAGTAGTAGTGTTTTGCAGCATGTTACTGAAAAAACAAATAGACAAAAATATGTTTTTAATACATTACGTAATATTAATCAAACATACAATGATTATGAATTTTTGTTAAATATTATTGGGAAATTGTGGTCTTATGGTGTAAGAGTAAATTTGGATACATTATTTTCCGATAAATATAATTATTGCCTTGATTTTCCAACATATTCATTTGAAAAAAATATTTATTGGGTTAAACCAGATATAGGCTCGAATAATAAAAAATACACAAAGAATCACGTTCTTGAAAAACAACCCGCAGATAAATGGTTTTATATTCCGGTCTGGAAGCAAAAACCGCTTTTTATTCATGGCGCATTAAGTATTGATGTGAAAAATTATATAATTTTTATGGATGATATTGGTGTAGGAAAAATAATTTCAGAAGATCTAATATCCAAAGGTAACAAAGTTTTCACTGTAAAGATTGGTAAAAAGTATTCGCATAATAAAAAGAAAAATGCTTATACTGTCGATCCTAGATTAAGATCAGATTATATAAAATTATTTACAAATTTGAAAAATACAAACTGCGTTCCAAACTATATTATCTATTTATGGTCTATAGACACAGACAGACATGCGCGAGAGATAAATATAAGCAGCTTGAGCAAATACCTTACCTTTGATTTTAATAGTTTACTGCATTGCGCACGGGAATTAATTACAAATCACCTGATAGATAAAGAATCGAAGATATTTATCATTGGAAATGGCTTATGTTATGTAACGGGAAATGAATTTTTATGCCCGGAGAAATCAATTTTAGAATGGCTTACTAAATACCTATCATTAGAATATGCCAACTTTAAATATATTGATGTTGATTTACAAAATGAAGATAAAAATAAATTAAGTAAAGATATTTTGAAAGAAATTTTAATAAGTGATGATGAATTCAAAGTTGCTTATAGAAATAGCAGAAGGTGGTTGCAAGATTACGAAAAATTGCCAATACCACCTCAACTATTTAGCTCTTCATTAAAATACAATGGCACGTACATTATTATCAATGGATTAAGTAAATGCGGATTGTTATTTGCTGAATATTTAGCGAAAAATATGCAAGGAAGTTTAATATTGTCGGATGATTTAGGGCTTCCCATAAAATCCGAATGGCAGAATTGGTTAAACAAAAACAAAAGCGAAAATACCATAAGTAATAAAATTTCAGAATTGCAAGAATTAGGAGCCGTATATAAAAATGTTGATATTAATGTTGAATCAAATGATCAATTAGAGTGGTTGGGAAAGTATGGTTCAATAAGTGGAATAATATATATAGCGGAAAGTCTTAGGGAAAGATCAGCTGATGTTATAGCAAATCTAGATTCTTTGCAATTGCCAAAATTTTATGAAACAGAAATAAGGAATCTCATGGTAATTAATGAGTTTTTCAAAAAGACTCGATTAAATGTTGATTTTGTATTTACTGTTTTTGATGTTTCTGCAGAAAATTTTCCCTCACCCTTGTACATGAACATCCTTGCTCAAGGCAAGGAAAAAAAATGTGGCTTTAAATGGGCCTCTATAGGTTGGGAAAGCTGTTCTAAGTCAGAAGCATTTGAAGTCTTGGACAAGGTGTTTTCTATTGAAGGGGTCTCTCAGTTAATAATTTCTGCTAAGGACTTTCAATCGCGTATCATAAGTAAGAAGCAAATTGAAGAAAATAATCAAGAAATAGTTAATAGTGGTTTTTCGTATGCTAGACCTGATTTGGGTGTGAAGTATGTAGAGCCGGGTAATAAGATAGAGGAAAAAATCGCAGGATATTGGAGAGATATTTTTGGAATTCAAGATATTGGGATACATGATGACTTTTTTTCGCTGGGAGGTAATTCGTTAACAGCAATAAAAATGCTTTATTTAATAGCTGAATCATATGGTATTGAAATCTCAATGAAGGATTTTTATTCAGCACCGACAGTTTATGAAATTAGTCAGAAAATAACAACAAATCCGACTTCAAATGGAGATGCGCTAAGTCAAATTATACCGGATCCTTTGACAGCATATGAGCCTTTCCCATTAACAGAGGTGCAGCAAGCATACTTATTGGGTCGCCAAAATATTTACCAGCTTGGAAATGTAGCAACACATGCATATAGTGAAGTTGATTTTACTAGTTTAGATATAGATAAGCTTGAATCAGCTTTAAATATTCTTATTGAAAGACATCCATCATTGCGTACTGTATTTTTAGCAGATGACAATTCTCAGAGAGTGCTTAAAGATGTACCGAGATATGAAATTTTAGTACAAGATTTGTCGCAGCTAGATACTGATTCAAAAAATACTAAGATTAGTAATTGGCTAAACGAAATGTCACATAAAATGAGTGACCCAACCCAATGGCCTATGCTGGATATCAGATGCACCATAATAAATAATGATCACGTTAAATTGCATATAAGCTTAGATTATTTACAATTTGATGCTTTGAGCACAGTTATATTTTTCTCTGAATGGTCTCAACTTTACAATAAGTTAAACGCTACATTACCAAGGATAGACATAAGTTTTAGAGATTATATTATTGCATATGAAAATATAAAGTCGACAGAACGTTTCAAACAATCAAAAGATTATTGGATGAATCGTATCAATAGCTTACCGTTAGGTCCCGAGCTAGCCACTATCAAACAAGCAAATGAGATCAAAGCACCTCGTTTTAAACGTTGCACAAAAAAACTTGATTCTAATGTTTGGAATTCATTTAAACAAAAATGTAGCAATACAAAAACCAATATTTCACCGGTATCTGCATTGTTGGTTATATACGGAAAAGTATTGGCGCGCTGGAGTAAAAGCTCACATTTTATTATAAATCTAACTATATTCAATAGGCTTCCACTGCACCATCATGTTAATAATGTAATAGGAGATTTTACTTCTATAGAAATGCTTGAGTATAAAGACCAAAGAGGAAAAACATTTGAAGAAGAAGTGCGGGAATTGCAAAACCTTTTGTTTGAGGATTTGGATAATAGATTTTTTACCGGAATAAGTGTACAACGCGAAGTTAATCGTGTGTATGGTAATTATAGTGGTTCGCTGTATCCAGTTGTTTTCACAAGTTTACTTAATATGTATGACACAAAAGATGAAATGCCTATATCAGGTATGTTTAGTAAGTATTCATCTAATAACGTCAGCCAGACCTCGCAAGTATGGTTAGATAACAAAGCATTCGAATTATTAGGTTGTTTTGTAGCTGAATGGGATTATGTGTCAGATTTATTTCCTGATGGCATGATGGAAAGCATGCATAATTGTTATTGCAATTTGATAGAGTATTTTGCATCCGTTGATTGGAATAATTCTATCCCTGATATATTAGAACCATCAGTTCTGCAAATGATTGAGGGTATTAATTCCCAAATTACCGAAATACCTAAAATACTACTTCATGATCTTTGTTTTGAACAGGCTGAATTGATCCCAAATAAAGTAGCGGTAATTAGTGAGAAGAAGAATCTAACCTACAAAGAACTTGCAGATAAATCGCATCGAATAGCTAATGGTTTAAAAACTTCCGGTGCTCTACCAAATAGTCTTGTTGCCGTTTTGATGACAAAGGGATGGGAGCAAATTGTGGGCTGCATAGGTATTCTTGAGTCTGGCGCTGCATATTTACCAATCAATTCTGATTGGCCGCTTGAACGCATTGTCGATATTTTGACGCAAGGCGAAGTTAAAATTATCTTAAGCCAAAAAGAGTTTTTGTCAAAACTGAAGAATCAGGGTTTTAATAAAGATGGGTATTATCGGTGTTTTTGTGTTGATGATGAGCAATTTTGGAAAAAATATCCCGCCGTTTTGTTGTCGCACCAGCAAAGCGTTGAAGATATTGCATATGTTATTTTTACTTCCGGAACAACTGGCAAGCCAAAAGGTGTTGTCATCAGCCATTTAAATGCCGTTAATACATTATTGGATATAAACAAAAGATTTGATGTAGATACATCGGATGCAGTGTTAGCATTATCAAATCTAAGTTTTGATCTTTCAGTCTATGATATTTTTGGTATTCTTGCAGCAGGTGGCACAGTTGTTATTCCAGATCCAGATAGACTCAAAGATCCAGAATATTGGGTTGACATTATAGATAGAAATAACATTACGGTTTGGAATACTGTTCCCATGTTTATGCAAATGCTTGTTGAATATGTGGCTAGTTCGTTGGATAAACTATCGGGCAGAGCGCAACATTTTCTTAGAATTATTTTATTAAGCGGTGATTGGATTCCACTTGAGCTCCCAGGACAAATTAGGTTAACGCTTGGCAATAGTAAAATTATAAGCCTTGGTGGAGCCACTGAATGTTCTGTTTGGTCAATACTTTATCCTATAGAAGAAATCAACTCTAAATGGAATAGTATTCCATATGGTAAAGCAATGACTAATCAAACAGTATATGTTTTAAATGATTTATTAGAATTCTGTCCAGTATATGTAATTGGCAATATTTATATAGGTGGGTTAGGTGTTGCAAAAGGGTATTGGCATGATGAAAAATTAACCTCAGGAAAATTTATTACACACCCGGTTACAGGAGAATACTTGTACAAAACCGGAGATCTAGGGAGATTGCTATCAGATGGTAACATAGAATTTCTTGGTAGAGATGATCATCAAGTAAAGATCGGCGGTCATAGAATAGAGCTAGGTGAGATAGAAAAAGCAATTAAGCAAATATCGCATATCAAGGATGTGGTAGTAATTGCTACAGGTGAAAAATTTGAAAATAAAAAACTGATTGCTTATATAGTACAGGAAAAATTGGATGAGGCACTGCTTTCACTTAAAGAAAAATTAGATTTTAAACAAGCGCGGCATAATATAAGAAGAAATGGGTTTCTTGCTAAGCCTATTAAGCTACCCAGCAGTAAACAAGATTCTAACTTATTTAATCGTTACTTTTCACGCAAAAGTTACAGAAGATTTGTGAATAAAATGATTGAGCAAGATGAATTGTACTCTTGTTTTAAGCCACGAATGATGACGCCCTTAAAACAAATTGATAATAACTTTTTTGTCAAAATGAATTTATTTTTGGAAGAGTTTAAGGCAATAAAGGATGAAAATAGTTTACTTCCAAAATATATTTACCCGTCAGCTGGAAGTTTATATCCAGTGCAGATTTATATTTCCGTAAATAAAAGCTTTGATGTACTTGAGTCAGGAACATATTATTATAATTCTAATGATCATTTGATTCAACATTAATATCAACATTTTTATATACGGCTCCTAATTCTTGCAATTCTGAAATTTTATTACTT
>JAMCVO010000362.1:0-4522 GCA_023475715.1 Actinomycetota bacterium | reverse complement strand
CCAGCTGACGGGTAAATATATTTTGGAAGTAAACTATTTTCATCCTTTATTGCCTTAAACTCTTCCAAAAATAAATTACCCGTCTGCTGGAAGTTTATATCCAGTGCAGATTTATATTTCCGTAAATAAAAGCTTTGATGTACTTGAGTCAGGAACATATTATTATAATTCTAATGATCATACCATTTGTCGAGTTAGCGATTTTTGTTGTAACGGGGCAAATGGAAATGAATTAACATTTCATTTTCTTAGTAAATTAGATGCGATTAAACCTTTATATGAGAAGTGGGCTAAAGAATTCTGCGAATTAGAGTCCGGATATATGGCTGCATTGGTCAATAGAATGTCTCGTAAATTAGAAGTAGAGATAACTAAAAAAGTGTTAAATGTTGATTTTGTTTCATTGCTTGGATGTGGAAGTGATTCTTTGTATCATTTTAGTTTTGAAGTTAATTTTGCGCAGAAAAATAAGGGCCAACTTATTTTGAATGATAGTTCTAATAATGTAGAAATATATGTTTATGTGAAATCCGATAGAGTTTCAAAGTTGTCACGTGGTATATATAAGCTAATAAATGGTGAATTAACCTATGTCGATGTTTGGCATACAAATGATGAGAGTTTGCACCAAGATGGTTTAACCGAAGCCATTCTGAATGATAGCGCTTTGGTTGTAATTTTTAGTGGGGATGATAATCCTGAAAATAATTATTATGCGGGTGAATTTTCTCAGTATTTTATGGAAACTGCAATAACTTATAAGATTGGTTGTTGTGCTATAGGGCATCTGATTAATAAAAATAAATTGCATAACAAATTTAGCGATAGAATTATTCATACTATAGCAGTTGGATCTGTTTCAGAAAGTCAAATTGAGTCACATGAATACTCAGAACCTAAAGAGATAGTTTGGGATATTAAAAAATACTTGAATATTCAATTAGAAAAAACACTTCCTGCTTACATGCTGCCTGAGCAATATATCATTGTTGAGCGGATCCCATTATCCCTTAATGGTAAAGTTGATATAAAAGCACTGCCAAAACCAGATTCAACCAATAAACAATTAAAAGGTTATGTTGCGCCTCAAAATGAAATAGAACAAATGTTAACTGATATTTGGTGTAAAGTATTAGGTTTAGATAAAGTTGGAATTTATGATAATTTTTTTGATGTAGGTGGTGATTCAGTTAAAGTAGTGCAGACAAAAAAATACTTAGATAACAAAGGATTCAGTAAGATTAAAATAACAGATTTATTTAAGTACGTTACTATTAACTCTTTAGCAAATAAACTACAGCGCTCAAATCAAGATACGTTGGATGATATTGTTGATGAAAATCGCATAAATGAGCTGAGGAAGAAAAAGAAAAATATAGAAAATGTAAAACGAAAAAGAATGTTAGCGAGAGAAGAATAATGGATACATATGATGGAAAAATCGCAGTTATTGGTATGTCCTGTCGTTTTCCGGGGGCAAGAAATCTAGATGAATATTATTCTAATTTAAGAAATGGAAAATGTTCCATTTGCTTTTTTACAAGAGATGAAATGCTTAAAGATGGAGTTCCTGCAGAATTATTGAATAATCCTGATTATGTAAATGCTGGTGGATTCATAGCTGATTTTGATAAATTTGATGCGGCGTTTTGGAATTACAATCCAAGAATGGCTAAGATTATGAATCCAGAACACAGATTGATGTTGGAAGAAGTATGGAAAGTATTTGAAAATGCCGGTTATAATATTTTGAATTATAAAAATGATGTTGGTGTTTTTCTGGGTTCTAGTATAAGTTCTACTGCACAATTTCAATATCATATTCTTTCGCAGAACAACAAAGAAACGTTGGATTTATCATTAATTACAGATAAGGATTTCTTAGCTAATCGAATAGCGTATGAAATGAACCTGAGAGGCCCGGCGCTGAATATCCAGACTGCTTGTTCTACAGGTTTAGTGGTTATACACCAGGCTTGCCAAAGTTTGTTAAATGGTGAGTGTAGTATGGCTGTAGCTGGCGGGGTAGCTATAAAGCATAAGCAAAAATCTGGTTATTTATATCAGGAAGGCGGGGTTAATTCTAGCGATGGCTATTGCCGGTCTTTTGATAAAAGTGGTAATGGCAGTATCTTCACAAATGGCATAGGGGTTGTTGTTTTAAAATGCCTTGAAGATGCTGTTCATGACTCTGATAGAGTATTAGCTGTTATACGGAGTAGTTGTATAAATAATGATGGAAGGCAAAAAATTGGATTTCATGCGCCAAGTGAAACTGGCCAGGAAAGAGCAATACTGAATTGTATAAGGATGGCTGATATTGATTCGAATGATATAGGTTATGTGGAGTGTCATGGAACGGCTACTCAATTAGGGGATTCTATTGAAATCAATGCCTTGAAAAATTCCTTCAAAAAATGCGCTAAAGAAATAAAACACAATCAATATTGCGCAATAGGTTCAGTAAAAACGAATATCGGTCACACAGAAGCAGCTGCAGGAGTGGCTGGTTTTATTAAAACAGTGTTATCTTTATCAAAAAAAGAAATATATCCTAGTTTATATTACAATCATCCAAATCCGGAAATAGATTTTGAAAACTCTCCATTTTATGTAAATACAAAGCTCCAGGAATGGAAAATCGAAAAAGAAAAAAGACGCATTGCATCTGTGAATTCATATGCAATTGGTGGAACAAATGCGCATATTATACTAGAAGAATGGACAGAGTTTAATCCTGTAAAAAATAATTGCAAGAGACAATATCGCGCTCTTCCTTTGTCTGCAAAAAGTTTGTCTAGTCTTAATAGCGCTACAAGTAATTTTTTAAATTATCTGCAAAATAATCCAAAAGTAAATATTGATGATGTAGCTCATACTTTACAATTGGGTCGTGCCTCTTTTCCGTATAAGAGTTTAGTGATATGTCGCGATGTTACTGATGCTATTGATGCATTAAATAATCGCGACAAATCAAAATATTTTACAAATAATCATGAAACAAAGTTGCGTAATATTGTGCTTATGTTTAGTGGTCAAAGTGCTATATATATCAATATGGGCAGAGAGCTTTATGAGCATGAAAATGTTTTTCGAGCTGCCATTGATAGTTGTGCAGGAATTTTAAAACGTTTAGCGGGTTATGATTTACTTGAAATCCTATATCCTAAGGCCAATGAAATAACAGTAGCCGAAAAAAAAATAACAAATCCTTGTTTTGAAAAGATGGTATTATTTGTTATTCAGTATGCTGTAGCTAATCTTTGGCAATCCTTAAGGGTAAAATCTTCGAGTATGATAGGCTATGGGGTAGGAGAGCTTATTGTCGCAAGTCTTGCTGGAGTTGTTTCTCTTGAAGATGCTTTAACTCTTCTAGCCAAACCTGACAGTTTCAAAGCCATTAGTCAAATAATTTTTAATAAACCGCAAATACCAATTTTTTCTACTCTAACTGGCAATTGGTTAACCGACACTGAGGCGACAAGCTATGATCATTGGGATGCGTGCCTAAGAAATCAAATTAACCTCGGTAATTTTCCGGTTGCGCTTCTCAAAGATAAAGAATCAATATTTATCGAAAGCGGATCAAGAGGGTTGCTTTGCAATCTTTTGTCTCAACGGGCAAGCCAATCTTTGGAAAACAGCACAATAATTTCACTTCCGAGAGCGATTGACAATGTTTCATCTTTGGAACATTTTTATACGGCATTTGGAAAACTTTGGCTGTATGGTTATGATATAGATTTCAACACTTTGTATAAAGACGAAAAGCATAATAAGCTTTCATTGCCAACATATTCTTTTGAACACAAGCGTTGTTGGATAAATAATACAAATAATAAATCCATTCTAAGACAAATTGAGAAAGAGAAAATTTTCAATAAGAAAGAGGTTACCTCTAGGATTAACAATCAACAGAAACTTTCTGAAATATGGCGCGAGATTCTTGGTTACGATGAGATAAACATTAGAGATAATTTTTTTGAGATTGGTGGAACTTCGTTGATTGCGGCAGATCTTCGTAAATCAATTAATGATGTTTTTGGCACAAAAATAAGTGTAGTTGATATTTTTACCTATCCTACTATAGAAAAACTTGCTTCGCATATTTTTGGAGACGAAGAAAAATCATTTGGTATGCAAAAGCGCCCTGTATACACGATGGATGATAATATTGCGATAATTGCTTATTCCGGAATGTTTCCTGGCAGCAGTAACAGCAATGAATATTGGGAAAATATACTTTCCGGCAAAGATTGTCTTGTCAGACTTAGTCGTGATGATGGGCGAAGTCTTGGTGTATCCGAAGCGCATTTGAAAAGTGAAAACTACATATTATCTGGCGCTATTTTTCCGAATATAGATAAATTCGATGCCGGATTTTGGGGGTTATCCCCAAAGAATGCAGAATTAATGGATCCTCAGACCAGACTTTTTCTTGAACATGCATGGATGGCTCTTGAATCCTCGGGTTATATCAATTACAGAGATAAGCTTAATATCGGAGTGTTTGCAGGCAGCG
>JAMCVO010000619.1 GCA_023475715.1 Actinomycetota bacterium | reverse complement strand
CTATAAAATAGATATCTTTCCTGTTTGTTTCATCAAAAGTTGTGGCTCACATACTGGCACATCCTGAAATTAATGCAGCCTTTAACAGCAGTGCTCAAGGGCCGGAAGTATGGGTAAATGCTTTTGATGAAACAAACAGGAAAGATATCTATTTTATAGGTATGGATTATATGCAGAAGAATCTGGATTATATAAAAGAGGGTAAGATATATGGAGTAATAGGGCAGCCTTTTTATGAAATGCTGGAAAAATCTGCAGTAGATCTCGACAAGATTATGAGGGGAGAAAAAGTACCTTATCAAACTATTGTAGATTCTCCGATTATAACACAAGATACTCCAGACAAGGTTCAATTTTATATTGATTTGCAGACCAATATGGACGCAGCGTTTGATAAATTGGGAGCCAAGTTATAAATATATGTTTTTAAATTTGCAACAGCCCTTCAGCAAGGCTGTTGCAAATAGTTATCCTAAATATAAAAATTTATGATTAAATTATATTGTTATTAAATTAATGAATCGTGACATAGAAAATAGTTTTACAGATTTTTTACTAAATATTTTTTTAGGATTGTGAAATAAAAAAATTTTTTAATTATATAAAAAAAAGGAAAGACGTATTGGACAAAAACATTGCAAACCATAACGGATTATATAAAGAATCTTTTCTTACAAAAGCATTGAGAATACCAGAAATTGGAATTTTAATTCCGTTAATAATAGTTATTATAATTTTTTCATTAATAAAACCTGCATTTTTTTCTTTACTTAGCTTTATGTCTATTGCAAGAAGCATGTCATATTATGGGATTATAGCGATTGGCATGGCTTATTGTTTAATTACAGGACAAATTGATCTATCGGTGGGATCAGTAGCAGGCTTAACGGCTATAATCTCCGGTATATTTATTGTAAGAATAGGATTGCCTATATGGTTAAGTCTGATTTTAGGATTGTTAATAGCAGCCTTTATAGGATTAGTCAATGGCTATATTTCGGTTAAATTAAGAATACCTTCAATAATAGTTACGCTGGGTATGCTGTTTGCTATAAGTGGTATTGCTTTCAGAATTTCACGAGGTCATTCGATTTATCCTTTACCTGAATCTCTGGTAAAATTTGGTGCTGCACAACCGCTTGGAATTTCATGGAGTTTTATCATTTTTATAATACTGGTAATTATTTTCGATTTCTTTCTGAGAAAGACAATTTTTGGCAGAAAAATTTATTCAACCGGAGCTAATGATGTAGTAGCAAAAATAAACGGGATAAACACAGATATAGTTAAAATATCAACTCATATCCTAGTATCTTTTTTAGCCGGACTTTCTGGAGTTTTGTTTATGTTCAGGATACTGGCAGCTGATATTAAAATTGGAAGTGGCTGGGAATTTGTAGTTATAGCAGGAGTCATTATTGGTGGTGTAAGTATATTGGGAGGATCCGGGACAATCTGGGGTGTATTCATGGGAGTAATGTTTATGGGAATAGTGAAAAACGGACTTGTCTTTATGGGAATAAAGTCCCAATGGCAGGATATTGCCGTTGGTTTAATAATGATAATAACATCAGGATTTGATATTTGGAGAAGAACTAGAAAACACTCATCAATATAGTAAATGGAGCAGGGTTATAAGATGCCTAAAAATATTTCAAACAATAACGGACTACATAAAGAATCTTTTCTTACCAGAGCATTGAGAATACAGGAAATTGGAATTTTAATTCCATTGATAATAGTAATTATAATTTTTTGGTTAATAAACCATACCTTTTTATCTCCAGTTAATTTTGCATCGATTGCAAAAAGTATGTCCTATTATGGGATTATAGCAATTGGCATGGCTTATTGTTTAATTACAGGTCAGATTGATCTGTCAGTAGGATCAGTTGCAGGGTTAACGGCTGTAATATCTGGCATATTTATTGTAAAAATGGGTATACCCATATGGTTAAGTCTGATTTTAGGATTGTTAACAGCAGCCTTTATAGGATTATTTAACGGATTTGTTGCGGTTAAATTAAAGATACCGGCGATGATAGTTACGCTTGGGATGTTGTTTACTTTACAGGGAGTAATTTTCTTAATAACATCAGGATACTCAATTTATCCTTTACCTGAATCTCTGGTAAAATTTGGCGGAGCACAACCACTCGGAATTTCATGGAGTTTTATCATTTTTATAATACTTGTAATTATTTTCGATTTCTTTCTGAGAAAGACAATTTTTGGCAGAAAAATTTATTCAACCGTCTGCAAATCAAGCGTTATACCTGTTGCCAGAAGTCCACTGTAAATTACCCTTGTCAGCATTATTCCTATAAATACACCCCAGATTGTCCCAGATCCTCCCAATAAACTTACTCCGCCGATAATAACACCTGCTATAACCGGCAATTCCCAGCCGTTGCCAATACGCGGATCACCGCTTGCCACATCAAACATGAACAAAATGCCAGAAAGTCCTGCTAAAAAAGACACCAGGATATGAGTTGATATCTTAACCATATCTGTGTTTATTCCATTTATTCTGGCTACCAATACATTAGCTCCGGTTGAATAAATTTTTCTGCCAAAAATTGTCTTTCTCAGAAAGAAATCAAAAATAATTACAAGTATTATAAAAATGATAAAACTCCAAA
>JAMCVO010000021.1 GCA_023475715.1 Actinomycetota bacterium | reverse complement strand
TTTATAACTAAAACTATAGAAAGGAGAGCAGGATATAAGGTAAAAGAAATTATGAGTAAGCAGATATCCATTAGATCGTTGGGTAAACAAAAAAATTTATTTCAAATTAACTTTCTGGGAATAGAGGGGGGTGATATAAGAAATAATTACTGTTTATTTTATATAAACTCAAATCAAGAGAGGTAAGGAAAATGTTAAAAAAAGCAATAACAATCTCCATAATCCTGGCATTTGTAGTAACCCTGGGTTTAACTGGTGCTGGCTGCAAAACAACGGCTACAACAACTTCAGCTGAGACTACTGCAGCCGCGGAAACTACAGCTGCTGCAGAAACAACCACAACAGCTGCGGCTGAAACTACAACTGCTGCTAAAACATTAAGTATATATTATGTAGCTGCCGATACAACCAGCCATCCATTTTGGAGAGCTCAGGCTGTAAGCATGACAGATTATGCCAAAAAATTAGGAGTAGATTTGACAATACTGGATGCTGGTAATAATACGGAGAAACAAACTTCACAGGTTGAAACTGTGGTTACAAAAAAACCTGATGCAGTTATATATTGTGCCGTTGATACAGGAGTAGCTGTTTCTCATATCAAAAAGATGAAAGATGCAGGTATACCAGTTGTCAATAATAACAGACAGGTACCCGGTGGAGCTTACGATGTTCAGTTTTCTTTCGATGAATCTGCAGGTGCTGCAGCAAGCGCAAATATGATTGTTGATTTTTTGAAGAATAAATATGGAGAAGCAAAAGGGAAGATTCTTGAAATGCAGGGTGCCTTGACAGATGAGAATGCTATTTTAAGAAGCCGTGGTCTTTACAGCGTTACTGATACTCTTCCAAATGTTACTGTAATCACAAAAAATACAGGCTGGGATCTGAACAAATCAGCTGCAGCTGCTCTGGATGCTTTTCAGGCAAATCCGGATATCGATGCTATTTATCTTCAAAGTGATTACTTATTACCTACGATACTTAATATATTAAAAGGCAAACCGTTAGCAGGTAAAGATGGTCACACATACGTTATAAGTCTTTCCGGTGATTCTTTGTCATTGTCATTGATAAAAGATGGCACCATAGATGCAACATTTAACATGAACGTTATTGAAATGGCATTACTTTCATTGGATTTTGCCATAGATTTAACCAAAGATGTTGCACCTAAAGTAGGGGCAACTTATGAAAATGATAAACCATGGGGGCCAATGGAAGTATTTGCTGCTGAAGGCGGCGGTGTAAAGTTGAATATTAAAGAATATCCAGTAACCATAGATAATGTTGATGATGCATCTCTATGGGGTAATCAGTATAAACTAGACTAAGTTAAAGTATCTCTATATTTTAAAAAGTAATTGAGTATATGGCACATAAAGTGCCATATACTCACAAAAAAGGGATGGAGAAGAAATTGTTAGAAATACAAAACAGCATCAATAAAGGGAATGGCTTAAAAAAAAGAAATAACTCTGCATATTATTTTGAACTTCTGTATAACAATATTATCTGGGTTATTCTTATATTGACTATTATAGTTTGTTCTTTTGTTGTACCTTACTTTTTTTCTGTAGCAAATTTTAAGAGTATTTTTTTATCTTCATCTGCTATAGGAATTCTTGTAATTGCTGAATCTCTTGTTCTGATTACCGGAAATTTTGATCTGTCTATTGAATCTACGCTTGGGTTTACTGCAGTATTAGCCGGATGGTTAATGGTACCATATGAATTTACCTCAAACTTATTACTTAATCCTGTGCTGACTATTCTTATCATGCTTGCTGTTGGTGCAGTAATTGGCATATTTAATGGCTTACTGATTGTAAAATTAAAAATGAATGCGTTTATTGTAACAATTGCAATGTTAATAATTTTAAGGGGAGCAGCTGTCAATCTTACCCAAGGTTCTATAATGATAAAGCTGCCTGATGCTTTTACTTCGATTGCAAATATTGAAATTGGTTCTTTCCCGCTGATTATTTATATTTTTCTCTTTTTACTTATTTTATTTCAGGTAATTCTTAAATATACCAGGTTTGGAAGAAATATATATGCTATTGGTGATAACAAAGATGCAGCGTTTGCTTCAGGAATTAATGTGGACAGGACAATAATAGTATCTTTTATTCTGGCAGGTGTATTATCTGCAGTAGCTGCATGGGTATTATCTGCGCGATACAGTTCTATTGCTCCCGGTATAGGCCAGAATATGATATTTGATGTTGTTGCTGCTGCTGTTATAGGCGGAGTAAGCCTTTCCGGTGGAAGAGGCAATCTTATCGGTGCTTTAGGAGGAATACTGCTTCTTTCAATTATTCAAAAAATAGTGAATTTGCTGGAATTCTCACCTTTTTATATAGACATGATCAGGGGTGCAATTATTCTGCTAGCTATATTTATTGATTCCTTCAGATATAGATTTGCTGATTAAAAAACTTAAAATTAAGAACGAAAGGTTTTTAATGACAAATAATAATTTATTATTAGCCAGTAACATTTATAAATCTTTTGGACCAGTTAATGCATTAGTTGATGTTAATTTCGATTTAAAACATGGTGAAATCCATGCATTATTGGGAGAGAATGGTGCAGGTAAATCAACTTTGGTAAAAATTTTAGCAGGTATTTACTCAAAAGAT
>JAMCVO010000156.1 GCA_023475715.1 Actinomycetota bacterium | reverse complement strand
TAGAACATCAAGTTTGGTGAGTGCCAGGCTGTTAAGGTTGTTAACCATTGCCGAATATCTTATTATTACGCTGTCAAACCAGCCGCACCGTCTTGCCCTGCCGGTAGTAGTTCCATATTCATTACCCTTCTTTCTGATAAAATTCCCTGTTTCACCTGTATCTTCAGTCGGAAAAATGCCGGAGCCCACTCTTGTACAATAAGATTTTGTTATTCCGATAACTTCATTTATCCTTCCGGGACCTATGCCTGCTCCTGTAAAAACTCCCCCCGCAACAGTCGGCGATGAGGTGACAAAAGGATAAGTTCCATGATCAATATCAAGCAAAGTGCCCTGTGCTCCTTCGAAAAGAATGCTTTTATCATCATCAAGAGCTTTATTAATAAGAAATGTACTGTCAACTACATATTTTCTTATTATTTCGGCATATCTTTTGTATTTTTCAAAAATTTCTTTTGCATCAAATGTCTCTGCGTTATAAACCTTGCTTAAGATTGCATTTTTAATTTCAAGAATATCATTCAGTTTTCTCCAGAACAAATCATAATCGAGTAAATCGCATATTCTTATTCCTTCCCTGCTTGCCTTATCTGAATAGACAGGACCAATACCTTTTTTAGTGGTACCTATTTTGGAAGAACCCAGCCTGTTCTCGGAAGCTGCGTCAAGAGCAATATGATAAGGCATTATCAGATGGCAGTTTAAACTTATCTTAAGATTTTTCGTACTTACCGCCTTCTTTTCGAGATTTTCAATTTCAGAAAGCAGTGATTCAGGATTAATTACGACACCATTTCCTATTACACATATAACATCGGGATATAAGATCCCTGACGGAACCAGATGCAATTTAAATTCCTGTCCATTCAGCATCACCGTATGTCCTGCATTGTCACCGCCCTGAAATCTTACCACCATATCGACTTTGCTTGAAAGCAAATCCGTTATTCTGCCTTTGCCTTCGTCGCCCCATTGGGCGCCTACCAAAACTATATTTGACATAATTCGTTTCCTCTTAATTATTGATAGTGTCTTATTTAACAACACCAATCATTAATAATCATATCTTTGCTGACATTTATTGAATAATTTATTTAACTCTTTATGGCCTTATAAAATATTTTTAAAAACATTACCGGATTTTTAATTTTTACCCTCTTCAGAATAATTTGTTTCGAGGTTGGAAAACAATGCATACTCCTTTGAAAATCTTAAGCCGACTTGCCCTGTCGGACCATTCCTGTGCTTGGCAATAATTATTTCTGCCGTCCCTGGTGCTTTGCTTTCCTTATCATAATACTCATCTCTATAAATAAGCATAACCAGATCAGCGTCCTGTTCAATAGCACCTGATTCTCGCAAGTCAGCCAGCACAGGTCTTTTATCCGGTCTCTTCTCAACTTCTCTTGATAACTGCGATAATGCAACAACAGGAATTTTAAGCTCTCTTGCAAGGCTCTTAAGATTTCTTGAAATGTCCGTAATCTCAAGAACTCTGTTTTCCTTATAATTAATCCCTGACTGCATTAATTGCAGGTAATCAATTATTATAAGTTTTACCCCGAAATTGCTTACAAGCATTCTTGCCCTTGCTCTTAAATCCATTGCATGACCTAATTTAGGCCACTCATGCTCTCTGATATCGCCGGATCTTATCCTGTGCAGATCAATTCTTGATTCCGAGCATAAAAGTCTTTGTGCGATTTGCTGCTTTGACATTTCAAGAGAAAAAATAGCAATGGGCGTTTCATCTTTGCCGCTTGCATTTTTTGCAATACAAAGAGCAAGAGAAGTTTTACCCATACCAGGCCTTGCAGCCACAATTACCAGGTCTGAATTTTGAAGACCGGAAGTTATTTTATCAAGATCTATAAAACCTGTTGTAACTCCGGTTACGTTAGTCTTCTTTTCAGATAATGCAACTGTCTGGTCATATACCTCAGTTAGTACTTCTCTTATCTGAATAAAAGTACTGTTTCTTGAACTATAATTTAAATCCTGTGAAATTGAAAAAATAAGCTGCTGTGCTTTATCAACAGCTGCACTTAAATCATCCGGAATTTCATATCCCATTTTTGCAATATCGGTTGCAGCATAAATAAGCTTTCTTAAAATTGAATTATGTTTGACAATTTCAGCATAATAAACTGCATTTGAGGCAAGAGGGATATTCGAAATCAGGGAATGCAGGAGTGTCTTACCACCTATTTCCTCAAGCAAATCCTTTTTTTTTAAGTAGTCAGCGAGAGTAATAGGATCTACAGGTTCACCTTTCGAATACAATTCTTTTATTGCCTTAAAAATTTCACTATTGGATTTCCTGTAAAAGTCATCTTCCCTTACAATTTCAATCACATTGCCAATTGCTTCTTTTGAAATAAGCATTGATCCGAGCAGCGATTCTTCAGCTTCCAGATTATAAGGAGGTATCCTCTCAAGTTTCCCTGTATTTAAAGTTTCTTTGGAAAATGTTTTTTTTAATATATCCTGCATTTGTAATCCTGTATAAATAAATTATCAAGACAACTTGAACTTGCTTTGTATGCTAAATTAATTTTTAAGAAACAGGCTCACTGTTCTCATTAACAGGTTCACTGTTCTCATTATTTTCAGCTTCTTCTGCCTGTTTCTTAAAAATTAATTTAGC
>JAMCVO010000767.1 GCA_023475715.1 Actinomycetota bacterium | reverse complement strand
TGTTTATTTAAACAAAGCACAGGAATCTGCATTGATATTATAAATATTCCCTTCAGCATCAGTTCCAAGAGTTGCTATTACCGGAATATAACCGTTATCCAAGACACTGTTTATAAAATTTTCATCAATATTAATAATTTCACCAACATATCCTAAATCAAGCTCCTCACCATTTTTCCTATAAGTCTTTTTATTGCACTGGATAAAATTAGCATCATTTCCGGATAAACCGATTGCTAAATCTCCATGCTTATTCAGCATGGAAACAATTTTCGTATTAATGCCGCCGATTAAAACCATTTTTACGATATCGATGGTTTCCTTACTTGTTACTCTCAGACCATCTACAAACTCTACTTTAATTTTTTTCTCTTCCATCAGTTCGGTAATCTGCTTGCCTCCGCCATGGATAAGAACAATCTTCATGCCTACATATTTCATCAGGATAATATCGTCAAGTACCTTTTGCATTATCCTGTCATCTTCCATCATGCTGCCGCCGATTTTTACGACTACTGTTTTGTCAGAATACTCCTTAATATAAGGGAGGGCCTCCAGCAGAACCTGCGCTTTGTTTAAATAAACACTTTCTATTTTATTTTCATTGTCATTGTAGAATTCAATTTCTTTGTTTGAAATTTTTCCCTTATTTATTTGGCTCTTCATTTTTCTCCTGTTTAAAAAATTAGGTTAAGAAAATAATTTAATTCAAGAAAATAATCCATATCCGGTCAGTCCTTCTGCTTCATTAAATCCAAACATAATATTCATATTCTGAACAGCTTGCCCGGCTGCACCTTTCAATAAATTATCTAATACGCTGAATATCTTCAAAGTACCGGTCCTGTCATCAAATACAGTGCCGATCTGGCACATATTTGTGCCAACCACATCTTTTAACTGGGGAATTTTCTGACCCAAAAACTTTACAAATATGGAGCTCTTATAAAATTCCTCATATGATTTTAAAATGCTATTGATAATTTTGCCTGGCTCCATGTTGACACTGCCAATCTCTTTATTTTTTAATGCAATTTTGCAGTAAATAGAAGTAAATATCCCCCTGTTTACAGGAATCAGGTGCGGGGTGAAACTGATTTTAAAATTCTTTTTAGCCAGATTTTCAATTTCCTGTTCAATTTCCCCTATATGCCTATGAGCCAAAACTGAATATGCAAAAAAGTTTTCATCAATGCTGCAAAACAGATACTCCGGTTTTACCTTGCGTCCTGCCCCTGTAACTCCTGACTTGGAATCAATGTTTATATCCTCAATTATCAAACTTCCATCCCTTAAAACAGGCGTCAGGGCAAGCAGAATTGATGTCGGGTAACACCCCGGATTTGCAATGAGCCTGGAACTTGCTATTTTTTCCTTATAAATTTCCGGAAGACCATAAGTAAAATCAGATAAAATATTTTTAATTTTGTGCTCTGTACCATACCAGGTTTTAAAACTTGCAGGATCATGGATCCTGAAATCAGAGCCCAAATCAATAATCTTTCCTTTAAAATCAAGTAAATAATTACTTACAAATTCCATGGAATGCAGCGGCGGCAGACATAAAAAAATAATATCTGTTTCAGAAAGTTCATTTTTTGATATCTTATCTATAATGGTAAATTTCAATTTTTTGGTATTTTTCTGCTTTTCAGTAGTCGAGTATATACGGCTGCTATCAGAATATGATGGAAATACTTCGCTAACATCCATGCCATCATAAGTTTTGGAAGTGGTAAAGCTCATCTCAATCATTTGATGGTTATTTAATATTTTTAACAGCTCGAGCCCTGTAAATCCTGATCCGCCTATAACTGCCGCTTTTAATTTAGATTTCATTTTTTATTTTCTAATTAATTATTTTGTTATTTCATTTAAGTTTTTTTATAAGTTTTGGGTTACATTTGCATATTATACAAAAAATATAAATATTATGCAATAATTATTATTTATTCTAATTATGGCTTTTTAAATTAAGAAATTTAAATGGAATTCTTTTATTTGAAATTATAGGAATGGATTCTCTTTCAGGTCTGATTGCTGAAGGATCAAATATATCTTTTACCGATATAGCCGCTTTTTCTGCTTCAACTGTATCATAAGATATTAATTATCATTTATCTTTAAAATTTATATTTAATCTTAAAAACTACGATACCGCCACCAGTAAAAGGTTCTCCCGGATCAGAACATTGCATATAAGCCGCATCATGTTCTTTCGATAAACCAATATCTTTGGGATCATTACCAAGCTGAAGCGCAAGTATTGCCGGCATGATAGAAGATATGGCAAAATAGCATATCTTTTGACCATCAATACATACATTTGCATTAATTTCAAACTTATCGCCCAAATTATAACCAGCCAGACATTTTCCTTTTACATCTGCAACTTCTACAATTAAATGTTTCATTTCCCATCCTTGTTAATATTTCTTAAAACTTTTTTAGTAATTTCACAGCTTAAGTATCTGTAGTCACTTTTTTGTGTATTTATTATATGAAAGTTATTTTTTAATAAGTATATTCTTGAAATAATTATCCATCAAATATGATAATATGCTAATTTTCTCATAATCTATTTCTCCGTCTGAATAGATCACTTCTTCATCAGCATTAACATTTACAACTTCTTTAATTAAAGAATGCCCT
>JAMCVO010000600.1:874-2653 GCA_023475715.1 Actinomycetota bacterium | reverse complement strand
GAGCTAATGGAACAAGTTAGTGACAACGATTATTTTTTATGTATGGATGAGGAGTGTGATATTACTTACTATAATATAAAATCTAATATCAAATTTAGTAAACAGCAAGTAAAAGTACCATATGCTTTACTGTAATGTTCTTTACAAGAGCACCTTGTTTTCCGCATACAGGACACAAATTGTCTTTTTCTATATCACAAGAAGATTTTTCTGAATTTCCACAACAACATTTATTCAAAGTTTTTATCCCTCCTTAATTCATTTTCTTCATTTTTTATAACCTCGCAAGTACATATATTATTTATACTTCCTTCGGCTATTGATTGACCCAGTTCAATAAGCTCCTTTATCCTTTCGTCAGAGATGTAATAGTAGGTATTCTTTCCATCCTTAATCGACTTTACAAAGTTACACCATTTTAAGCACTTTAGCTGCATTGATACAAGACTTTGAGAGCAACCTAAATCTTCAGCCAGCTCACCTACATTTTTTTTATCATTTAATAATGAAATAATAATCTGGTATCTTGTAGGATTAGACAATCCGTGAAAAAACTTTGTGTATGCTTCAATTTGTTCGTTTTTAATTTGCATAATTACCTCTCTAAAAAGTATGAATATGTAATAAATCCAACGGATATTATCGTTGAAATCCATAGAATAATCTTTGTACCTTTTGATACGTTTTTCCCAATAAAGAAATGAGCTGCTCCAAGCATTAATGCTGTTAGAACAATAAGAACGTTTTTATAAGGAGAAATAACCGGTACAAAAGCAAAACCTAATCCACCCAATCCAAGAATTGAAAGTAGTGGGATTCCTACACAACATATTGAAGCAAGAAAAGATGTGATAATTGAACCTATACTTAATATTTTTTCCTTCACAATGTATCTCCCATATCATATAAATACTTCAACATTTATTGATATGTTTATATTAACACAACTCAATTATAGATACAATAAGAAGAAATATATTGTTTATTTCACAATATATTTCTTCTTATTTCATTGTACAGCTAATTATACTTATATTGTCTTTTCTTGTTTGAAATTTCTTAACTTTGTATCTGGTTAATCCTTACTTCCAGAACAAGTAATTGTTTGCTCTTAAAAATTCAACATCTTTCTTTAGGAGAGCCATGATTTAAAGTAATCTTTATGAGCATTACTTATTGGTTCCAACGGTTCTACAGCAGATTACATGGACAGCTTCGGACCGCCCGGCTTTTGGCTGAAGTCGTAATAGAAGTTTTCTTCGTTCCTGCGGACATAGCCGAACCCGGTAAGGGCCATCCCGATGTTTTGGATTTTCTGATATCCGTAAAACTCATAGTCAAAGCACTCCGCTGACAGAGTGCCCGGTTTAACCAACCCATCCTTGACCGTGGATTCTCTGCCGTATTCGACTACTGCCTCAGTATCAGGAATTAAGTCATAGCAGTGGAGGTTCTGCGAGATGTCCAGTGCAAAGTCAAGCCGGTCACAGTTTTCATACTCCATGGCCGCCTGAAAACGATCCATAAAGTGGGGCATACCCTGGCCTTGTTCCTCCAAAACATAACCTAGGTTGCTTCCGCTCCACACCAGTTCTTCCAGCGTGCCATACTGATCAAGGAGGCCACGGATGTTTGGCAGCACACAGTTCGCCTCCAGTGCCCGGCATTCCTGCAGCGAAGTGACGCCAAGGGTATCCAATGCAATCTTGAGTTCATCTGGCCTGCCGCCGTTTACCTCTGCATAATCGGGTAAACGTAGCCACACACCCTCCTTGCTAG
>JAMCVO010000600.1:0-781 GCA_023475715.1 Actinomycetota bacterium | reverse complement strand
ACACCCGCTGCCTGGCGGGTTCGGTAATGCTGCCCCAGCCTTTCCCGGTCAATGTAGGCAAGAGCGTTGCCCTTACCGTATTCCAGGTATCGTGCCACATATTCGCCTAACTGCCGGTCATCCTTTGCCGGGTAGCATAGCTCATAGCAGTCAAACTGGAAGGTCTGGTTAATCAAATCTGCAGCTGTTTCTACAGAGGTAAGCTCCATAGCTGCTTTCAGCAGGAGCTTCTCTTTTGGCGACATTCCAGTGAGCCGATTTTCAATCCAGAGATCCTCCTGGGGGGAAGCCGCCCAGCTCAGCCCAATAGGAAATTGTATATTATCCATATATGCTGCTCCTTTCACAGAGGGAAAAAGCGAAGCTTTTTGCTCCGCTCAATCGTGTATATTATCGTTCTTCTGTAGGGATTAAGGTATCGCCTTTTCTATGAAGGTAGGGATAAACCTCCAAACCTGTAAGCTCTCCAAGTTGGGATTCGTTTCCTATCCGCATGTATATTGCCACTTCAAGCACCTGTTTTGGTTTGCCTGCTATAGTATCTGTTTTTGAATGCTTTCTTTTCATATTCCCTCCATATTCAAGGGTTGTCCTACCTCATAGCCGCCTTTGAAAATAATACGCAGGGTGTCTGCATTCATTACCTTGATGGTATCGATCATCTGCCGCACGATGCTGTCCTTGTACTCAGTGCATTCAAACGGAGCATCCTCAAGGGTTTTGCAGAGATCTTCGATCTGCAGGCTGAGGGCATCGGGGCCGTTCTGCTTGGTCTTGTGTT
>JAMCVO010000019.1 GCA_023475715.1 Actinomycetota bacterium | reverse complement strand
ACATACCGGGATTGGATATTGGACCAGGCGGCAGTCCGGGATTTATATAAGTATTGTATGGAGAATCGACTCTTAAATCATTTATTGTTAACGCTTTTTTCCACCATGTTTTCTCGTCAGACTGATAACCTAAAGCATATTGGATGGTTGCATCAGCTTGAAGTGGCCATCCGTTTTTGTATCTTTTTAATAATATTCCGGCAATGATCGGTCTATCCTGCTCCCGTGCTGCTTCCCTTTCGACAATCGATGCCAATATTAAAACCTTATTAATATTTAATCCTTTGCTTTCTGCGGTATTAATCAAATCAGCGTTAACTTTACTATTAAAATTTTTCTCGATAAGCTCTGTTATTTTTTGAGCAGTTACCTCTTTTGGAATTAAATAGGTATCAGGAAACATCCTTCCTTCTTCAGCATATTTTAGAAAATCATTCTCAGGCAGTCCAAAGGTCTGAGAAACAACCGATGCAATTTCTTCAACTCTCCAGCCTTCGATAATTGTCAGTTCAAGATCATTAGTTCCATGAGTCAATGAATTGGCAATTGTAACGATATCCATTGATTTAGAGAGTCGAAAATTTCCAGCCTGAATCTTGCTGGATAATCCAGATAATCTTACATAAACAAAAAAAGCAATCTGATCTTTAATATAACCCTTACTTTTTAGATCGCTTGCAATTTGCTTAACCGATGATCCTTCAGAAATCACGAAATTATTCAGCTTAATATCTTTTTTATCAACAGGAGATATGGCATCTTTCCACCAAATGAATAAAAAGAATAAGATAACGAAAACAAATAAGAAGAATATTAATAAACGTTTAAACATTATTTTTAATTAGTTGCTTAAACTTCATCTAATTGGGCCCTTCTGTATTTTCCGGATACTCTGTCAAAAACAAATATTCTTTTACATTTACATTTAACAATAACTTTCTGGCCTTTTAAGGTTTTTTTAACTTCATCTAAATGAAAACCACAGCCCACGCATCTTTTTTGGGATAGAAGCCATGCCTGGATAGGACTTATGATGTTTTTTATCATCTTAGACGATTTTATATATAGGCATATGTTCTAAAGTGTCTTCAGCTTCCTTTAATTTCCACGAATCATTCGAATACATTGTAAATAGTATATCATTCTTGTCCACTTTCTCCTCCAGACGCTTCTCCAAATACATACCGGCACCTTTATCTCCCGGACTACCCAGAATTCTGGCAATAATTGAAATCTTAAAATTATCTACATCCTGAATTCTTCCTTTTTTCTTTGCTTTTATTTCTTTCTTATGTTTGGCTAATTTTAAATGAGTGCTTGTGACATGAGGATTTCCTCCTTGAGCTCTAATTATCTCTCTCATCTTTTCCAATGCTTTTCCGCTGGTTAAGAGCTCTTTGGCAACTGTTTCTCCTGTTCCGACTTTTTTCTTATCAAGGTCTAAATAACATAAATCAAGAAGTTTTGATGCCAGTCTTAAAGCTTTTGCTTCAAGGGCGAGCGGTCTTAACGGGTTCTGTTCAAGAATTCGAAAAACATCTAAACATTCAAGAATAGGTCCAACGCCCCGTCCGGCTGGTTCCGGAGTTTCATTCACATCGACTACAATTTTTTTATGAAACCGCTCTGCTAAACTAATGAATTTTTTTTCTATTATTTCACCATCTTTAAAATGTTTTATTTTCATAGTCGGTCCAACAGGTACATCGAATATTATATGTGTTGAACCTGACGCAATTTTTTTTGCCATTACTGAAACAATTATTTTATCAAAAGATTCAAATGCAAGTGGTTGTTCCACTTGAATAATCACATCATCGGCAGGAGCCAATCCCACTTTTCCGTTCCAAACCATGCAACCGCCGGTTTTTAAAACCAGATTCTGTGTCTCTTCCGGTGAGAAAGTAACGTTTGCTAGTACTTCCATAGTATCAGCAGTTCCTGAAGGACTGGTTATTGCTCTTGAAGATAATTTAGGAATTTTTATTCCGGCTGCAGCAATAATGGGTACCAAAATCATTGTTGTTCTGGTTCCGGCAACTCCGCCAGTAGAATGTTTATCAGCAACCACTCCTTCAAAATGCAGAGTTTGACCGGTATTTGCCATTGCTTTTGTTAAAAAATATAACTCATCATCTGAAAATCCTTCTTTAAATCCGGCTGCAGCAAAATAAGCTGTTAGTACAGGACTTAATCTTTGGTTTGCAATTTCATCCATAAGGGTGAATATCTCACGGTATGATAAGGCCTTTCCTAAGAGCTTTTTTTTAATTGCTTCTATGGCAATTAAATTATTAGATTCCCCTTTATCTGTCATAAAAAGACTCGTTTATAATCCAAGGATAATATTTTCTGACTGCTTCACTAATTTCACTCGGTTTTAACAACCCTTTTTCTGTAATAAAGTAAGTTATATATTCTGCTGGAATTTTATCAAATGCCAAATTCAATATTTTTAAATTTTCAGGTTTATCTCGCCAGATCTCATCTTCGGAACGTTTTTCTATGTGTAATCCTAATGTAAATTTTAATAAAGAAGAAACAACATATAAAGGAATATTATTAGCCTTTGCTGACAAAGACGCTCCAAAACTTCCAACTTTATTTACCGCATCACCGTTAGCATTTATTGCATCAGCTCCTAATATGACTAA
>JAMCVO010000313.1 GCA_023475715.1 Actinomycetota bacterium | reverse complement strand
ATATTGAAATAGGAAGTGATTTTAAAAGTATTAAGATTTTAAAAAATACGAAGGAAGTGCAACGACTTAAAAATTTGTTTGAAAAGTTAGGAATTAGAGGAGTGGAATGGACAGAGGAAACTAAAAACCTTGAAGGCAAGGAATTATAATTTATCAACTTTATATTCGGCTTCCCCGCGTTCAATTCCTCTTTTAGCTGCTTGATATGCAAACCAAGGAATTAGGGGACTATTAAGATTAAGTTTACTTTTATTCTCCGAAAACTGAATTAGTTTTTCTGTAAGAACATCTTCTGATTTTTCTTTCCAGCAATCAATTGACCAAAACATTCTAACTTTATTTTGGAGTGCATCATAATTATTTCCTGCTTCCTGATGAGCACTTGCTTTATCATTTGGGTTTAAGAAAGTCATTAAACTAGAAAGCGCTGCAACCGAAATTGATAATAAGCCAGCAATCGTTTTTGAATTATCGAATTGAGATAGTGCTGACGCACCGGCTATAGCTGATAAGATAACTACCGGCACCCCAATAATAAGATGAAAGTTACCCCAAAATTTTGCAGCTTCAAAATGCCCTTTAGCAGAATACAAAACTGCTTCTTCGATTCTCTTAGCTTCTTTTATGCTTGAGGTGCTAGCTTTGGAAACAGGCTTTTCTGCTGTACTAACTTTTCTACTCATAATTTTAACCATAAGCGGGAAAATAATCGCCAAATATTTTTCTCCATTCATCAATCGCGCTTCTTGTATATCCTTGAGACTCGTAAGATTCTGCTTTGATTGCCCGATCAAAGGCTAACTGAAATTTAGCCACTGCCTCATCAATCTTTTCTCGGCTATCAATATAATTTCCAACATCACCGCCATATCCGGCAGGGTCTGCATTTTGTTTAGCAATTAGCGCTCTGCCTTTATCAAGAAAAAATCTCATCCCAGAAGGATAATCAGAAATAGTAACATTATTCAGTATTTCCAAAGCTAGCACCTCAAGATGAAAATAATGGAAATATTTATTTATATTTTTGTTCCAACCCTTAATCATTTTTACTAAAGGGATTAAATCGCCATTATGGTTTTTGTTTGCTTGACTAACAATTTCAACATGTTTTTTAGGATCGGTAGATATCCAAGTTTGCGTAAGAGAATTAGGTATTAAATATCCACCGCCCTGACGATTAAATGCCGGAACTACATCTACTATAAAATCTTCAAAGCGTATGGTTACTGCTTGTCCGTTCCTGCTTATATCCGGCGTCTTTGTATAAGTTCTTTTCAATGTCCTTTTCACTAAATCCAATAAACCGGCTTGACCACCATTCTGTCCATTATAGTTATGAAAATATTGATTATCTAAAACGAAAAATATATCAATATCAGCCTCGCTTAATGGAGTTATCATTGTATTTCTTGAATACGAACCAGTCAAAAAAGAATCTTTAACCGTTAATCCAGCCTCAACCACTTTTCGAACACTGCTTTGTCTGGTTGATACTGTACTTGCCTGAAGATCAGTAATATTAAGATTTTCTTTTAGCTCTAAAAATGATTGCTTTATTGTTGTTGCCATAATATCTTTTAAGTGTTTTGATCTGCCATAATTTTTATAATATCCTCTCGGCGATATTTTCTTTCTCCAACACCCTTTTTATTTCCTACTCGGATAGCCTTTAGTTTTCCACTTTTATCCCATCGTCTAAGAGTTGGTGGTAAAACCCCTAGTATTTTTGCAACTTGGTTAATTGTAAGAAGTTTTGACCGCTCCATTTTATCCTAAATAAAAGTAGTTAACAATTGTTATTGTACATGATTTTGCCTAAAAAATCGGTTTATAAACAAGATTTAGGAGGAGTAAAAAGTAGGAGAAAATTGTTTATTCTTTTCTTTCAGCCATTTTTGAGGCTAATTCCGGTTGCAACCACCATATTAAATCTGGTAAAATCTTCATAGAAAGAAATGTTTCAACGAATTCTCGTAGTCTGTGGAGAGTATCGTTGGGATCACAAGTTAACAATAACTAAAAATAGATGAAAGAAGTTAACAGTAGATAATCAACAAATGTTGTAATACTTGATAATTAGTGAAATACTATTCAATATATGAAATTTGTAATTATCGGTATTGGGACTCTTTTACTCTTGTTTATTGCCTGGTTATTTTTACTCAGTTCAATATTTATCCCTAAAGATTATGCAGGTTGCCTTAAAACCCATACTAACGACTACACCAGAAACGAATTATCTTGCTCCTTCTCGCCAGGTACGCCTGCTCAACAAAGATTATGTGAAGAAAAGAATGGCGTAATTAATCAGTTCAAACAATGTTTGATAATTTACTATAATCCTGAATTTATATTTCCTAGGAACCTTAGTGAATGTGTACAAAAAATCAGCTCTACCAATGGACAAATATGTGATATTGAAATTAATAAACGCGGAGCTTATGATCAAGATCTTGCCAGAAAATTATTTGATAAATGTCTTAAAAATGGTGGTCAAGATAACACAAAGTTCATCAGTACCGGTGTATGCTCAATAAGATTTCAGAAATAGCTATTGAGATTTTTGCCTCATTTTGATATATAATATTCTTACCGAATGATTCTTGTGGTGAAAGTACCTTATCTTTAGGGATAAATATTGAACTGAGTAAAAATA
>JAMCVO010000438.1 GCA_023475715.1 Actinomycetota bacterium | reverse complement strand
AAGTTAATTTGGAATTGTTTTAAAATTATATTGATTATAATATATAGAAATCTTAAAATAATTTTCAATAAAAAAATAAACCCTGTAAAAAATTGTCCGAATTACTGATTTTCAATATCTTGCTAACAATTGTTTTTGTATCAGCAATACTGGTATTTATTATTCTTTTCTTTATACCTGCACCTTATGGAAGACACATTCGCAAAGGCTGGGGTATCACGCTTAAAGCAAAATTCGGATGGTTTTTAATGGAATTTCCATCTCTTGCAATTCTGGTTATATTATTTTTTATAGGTAATAAGAAGACGAATCCATCTGCAATTATTTTTTTAATTTTCTGGACAGTGCATTATTTTCATAGAACCATGGTATACCCCTTCATGATGAAAGGCGGCAATAAAAAATTCCCGGTTCTAATCCTGTTTTTCGCTCTAATCTTCAATTTTATAAACGGCTATTTAAACGGACGGTATTTGTTTTATTTCTCACAACCTTATCCGGGTGACTGGCTTCTTGATCCCAGGTTTATCATAGGAGCAATATTGTTTATCTCGGGGATGTTTATTAACATTCAATCAGATTATATCCTCTTAAAACTCAGAAAAGAGGGAGAGAAAGATTATAAAATTCCATACACAGGATTTTTCAGATTTGTTTCAAGCCCCAATTATTTCGGCGAAATAATTGAATGGATTGGCTGGGCAATTTTAACCTGGTCATTTGCGGGACTTGCTTTTGCATTATTTACCATTGCAAATCTGATGCCCAGAGCGTATTCCAACCACAAATGGTATAAAAGCAAGTTCAAATCTTATCCCGAAGAAAGAAAGGCCTTGATTCCATTCATATATTAGTACTCAATATATCAATATTATTTATTTTTTAAGAATAAGGCTATCCTCATTTCCTGTATTTATCCAAATGAAAAACATTTACCATTATGCAGTTGCTCTTCGATAATTTACATAAACAGGTGTTAACTAATTGTAATTTAAAGGAATGCTTATATCTTCAGGGTTGATCCCGGTTACGGTATAAATACAATTGGTAGTAATTTCCGGTTTATTTTTCTCATCATTGTAATAATAAAAAAATCCCAGTGCATTTGCAGGATAATTATCTATTTTTATGCTGGGATATAATGATCCTGTACCTTCAAATGTTTTCAAATTCAAATTGACATTTGCTTTAAGAAACGGAGCTTCGGAAGTAATATCTACCGGAACCCACCCATAACCAGGAAGTTTTATCTCATTCCACGCATGGGACATATCTGAAGAACCATTATATTCAGTAATCACGCTTTTCAATGATAGCCCTACAACAAATTTACATGGAATTCCGGCTGCTCTGCATAAAGCAGCATATAAGAGAGAATAGTCCGTACAGACTCCCTTATCCCAGTTTATTATTTCTGAAGCCTCAGCAATTTTAAAATTTCTCTGTTTCATCCTGTCGTAATCATAGCTGAGCTGTCTGGTTACAAAATTATACAGCAATTCTGCTTTTACATAAGGATCGGATTCTCCTGCCGTGATTGTATTTGCAGCATCCATTATTTTATTGGAATCACAGTCTATATATTTCTCGCTTTTGGTATATTTTTCAATTTCATTATCGCCTGCATCATAATTACCAGGGATTGAACTTGATTTTTTTATAATAAATTCGTTGACTAAGACATTACTGTTTACACTTATGTCTGTTGAAAGTCCTGCTTTTAAGTTATTAAGTTTAAATCTGTATATCAAGTTTCCGGCATCATCTTTGATTTCCTTGATATTTTTGTTGTCGGATGTGCAGCTCAAAACAGTCTGGACAGGTGAAAAATTATATGGTGTTTCTATTCTGCATTGGATTTTAGTAATATTTCCGGGACCTTTATTCTCTATAACATATTTTACCCCGACATTTGCCTCATGAGGCTTTATTATTAAAAACTGACCCTCCGTCGTATCACTTATATATAAATTTTTAGTGCTGCTGGCAAAAGAAAAATTCTGGCTTACCGTAAGGGTTATAGCATGAATTCCCGGATCATTGAATATATAAGAAACTTCGGAACCTTCCAGGTCTGTTTTCCCGTCTATACTCCATTTATATTTGGTTTTTTCAGGATTATAGCTTGAAGAATTTAATGATTTGAATATCACGGGGGTTTCTTTTTCAAAATAATACCAGGATTGTCCATTTTGTGACATTTCAAAATCAGCGTTTAATTCAATTGGTTCAATATTTATATCTGTGCTTCCGGTGCTCTGTTCGACATTTCTTAAAGCATCACCTAAAAAGCAGCAGCATGAATTTAAAAAAAAGACTGATATCAAGATTAAAAATGATAATGTAAAAATAAAAAATATCTTTTTTACCAATTAATCAACCTCCGCAAATTCTTTTTTAATTATTTTACGTGATTTTATATAAAATAAAAAATATTTATCTCTTATATTGTATGAATTTTTATAATTGTTCGTATTTTTTAAATAAAATAATAGCTAAAAATGTTTTAATTTTGCCTGCAATTACATATACTTCTATCTAATATAAATGTTATGGGGAGGGGTTGATATGGAAGTTAAAATCTTATACAGTCCGGCTTACAGTCTTGCTAATGTGAAGCTTGATCCAAATGAAAAGATTCAGGTTGAATCAGGTGAATTAAACG
>JAMCVO010000459.1 GCA_023475715.1 Actinomycetota bacterium | reverse complement strand
TTAAAGATTATCAGCTTGTTTTCCCAAAGGATTTTACCTGTTGCGGCATCTAACGCAACCAGTTCTCCCGTAGCATCAGCAAAATTAAATGATGCCGAATTAAATTCTGATGGAGTATATTCAACCACCATATTTACCACCGGCACATATATAATACCATCCGAATAAGCCATGCATGTTTCAACCCCGCCCAAAGGACTAGGAGATATTTTAGTTGTACCCTCCGGAAGTTCTGTCAGTGTGTCATTTAAGTGGGTGCCAACTGCGGCTTCCCAGATTGTTTGACCTGTTTTCCTGTCAAAAGCGAACACTTTACCCATTTTGCCTGCACCTATTATTATATCTGTCTGTACTCCGTTTATATTAAGTGAAGCAAGAATAGGTGAAGCTTGTAAATCATAATCAAAAAGATCATGCGGGATAACCTGGTTATACCATAGAAGCTTTCCATCACTTTGATCAAGAGCTACTATACTGTTTGTATAAAGATTCGGACCCGGCCTGCTTGACCCATTTGGAAATTCTTTGGTTCCCGGCCAGGGAGCAGGATTGCCGATTCCCCAGTACAAAATATTTGTTTCAGAGTCAATTGCAGGAGGATACCATGCTCCCCCGCCGCTATTGACTTCCGGATTTCCCCATATATCTTTTGAGTCAACCGTATCAAAGCTCCATAAAACCTTTCCTGTTTTTTCATCCAAAGCATATATTATTCCGACAGAACCACCTTTGTAGAAGTTTTCATTTGATACGCCCGGCACAGTGGATACAAATACCATGCCTCCATAAGAAATTGTTTGTATATCAATGCCGATATTCTGATTATTTGAAAGATTTGCCGACCAGAGTTCATTGCCTTTCATATCGAGAGCTGCAACCTCAAAATGTCCTTTTATTGCAAAAATCTTGCCATTTGCTACTGATACACCAGCGGGTCCGGCTATGTCCATATTATATTCCTTCATCCAGAGCTGTTTGCCGGTAGCAAAATCTACCGCATATACATTACTTTTTAAATCCTGAAAATATACCACGTTTCCCAGAATTAACGGATTCGTTGTTGCCGCACCCCATTCGCTTATGCCTTTTATCGGGAAAGACCATGCAACTCCAAGTGCTGATACATTTGACGAGCTTATTTTAGAACCAACAGCTTCTCTTGTATTTGAAAAATTCTGGTTGGCAGTCGGCCAATCGTTTGAATATCTCTTAACTTCTGAAGGAATGCCGCCTGAAGCCGTACAGGATATCATAAAAAATAGAGCTAAAAGAACAATAGTAATAATAGACATAACAAGAATTTTGCCGGTTATCGTATTTGAAATTTTGATTTTCATTTTTCTGCCCTTTTAAAGATTATCAGCTAATAAAAATATTGAAATATGTCATTTGGATCATTAATTATTTTTTATTGATTAAAAAGCATTTTACTTTGTAACTATAATCTTACCCGTCATAAAGGTATGAAGAGTACAGATATAATCATAAGTACCCTCTTTTTCAAAAGTAAAACTAAACTTTGCTCCATTTGCTAAATTACCGCTGTCAAATTCGCCGGTTTTGCTTGTTGCTGTATGATCGTAGCTGTCTTTATTTATCCATGTCACAGTATCTCCGACTTTGATTGTGAGGCTATCAGGCTTGAAGGTATTGTTTTCTATCGTAATCTCATTTGCTGCTCCCGCACTGCCGGCAGCGTTTGTCGCTGTTGTTTCTGCGGTTGTAGTGCTTACAGTTTTGCCTGTACATCCTGCCATGGAGAAAGAAAATATTAATAATACTGCAGCAATTATAAAATATGGTATTATGTTATTTTTTTTCATTTTAACCTCACTTAATTTATTATTAATTAATGAAATATAAAAAAAAATGATAAAATATTACGTTCTTAGCCTGCTTTTTAGCTGCTATATTCAATAAATGACTTTAAATTTTTAAGAAATCGTTCCTTTTATGGCATCATCTTCATAAAAACCTCTTCAAGCAGCTTATCATAGCAGTTGAATAAGCCGTTCTATAAATAAGATTATTATACAAAACGTTTTGTATAATAAATTTAACAAAATATTTTGGAAAAATCAAATATTTTTTGCAAAAATAAAAGAAATTATCTTCAGTTAATTCATTTAAGCATTTGAAATAATATTTAGCAGCTAAATTCTTTTTATTTTATTATATAGCCGCCATCAATTACCAGCTCTGCTCCTGTAACAAACTTGGATTCGTCTGATGCAAGATATATCATGCCATAAGCAACATCATCAGGCTCACCAATGTGCCCAATCGGGTGAAGTACATCCAATCCTTGTTTAACTGCCTCGATATCTGTTGAAAATTGTTTTGCAAAATTTTCAACCATTGGTGTCCAGATAAAACCAGGGTGAATTGAATTTACCCTGATATTATCTTTAGCATAAAGTAAGGCATCTGTCTTTGTCATAATTCTGACAGCACCCTTTGATGCATGATATGGCGGTATATCCGAGGCACTGACTATTCCATAGATGGATGACATGTTTATTATGCTTCCATTTCCTGCTTTTTGCTATAGTTTAAATAAAATAACTTCCTTGCAGAGACAGTTTTTAATGCATAATTATGCATATCTTCGGCTGTATCCGGAACCTTTAATTTGGAAAGCTCAGAGTAAAAATTATCATATTCT
>JAMCVO010000383.1 GCA_023475715.1 Actinomycetota bacterium | reverse complement strand
CTGCAATATTATTTTTACCCTTACTATCCAAATTTACTATTGCAATACCATTATTTTGATTTTTAATGACTTTTATTAATTTTAAGTCAATTTTATAACCTTTAAAATTTTTCAAAATTAATTTTCCAAAAATATCATCACCTAAACAAGTCAGAAGTTTAACTTCTCCGCCCAACTTTCTAATTACTACTGCCTGGTTCGCACCTTTACCGCCAAAATTTGTAAAAAAATTATTAACCAGAATAGTCTCACCTATTGTTGGAATATGAGGCATCTCTAAAAATATATCGTAATTTGAACTGCCAATAATCAGAATTGGATTTGATTTCATTTTTAATATTTCTTTCTTTAAAATAATTAAACCGGCTTTCTATATTTCAAATCGATTTTTTTTATATTTTCAAGTCTGGAGATATGACGATCACCTGTAAATTTAGTTGACAGCCAATCGTGAACAATTTTTATTGCCAATTCCTCATCAACCACTCTTGAACCAATAACAAGGATATTTGCATCATTATGCTCCCGGGACTTAACAGCAGTATATTCATCATGACATAAAGCTGCTCTTATCCCATAGACTTTATTGGCGCTGATACACATACCAATCCCTGTACCGCAAATTAAAATACCACAGTCCGTTTTTTTAGCAGCAACACTTACCGCCACCTTTTCTGCAATAAACGGATATATATCAGAAGGCTTTTTTTCATAAATTCCTAAGTCTTCCAATTTATAAAACTCTTTATTTAAAACAGATATAATCTTGGATTTTAAATCAAATCCTGCATGTTCGCTTCCTATAGATATGATTCTCTCAGTCATTATATTCCTTGACTTTTAGCATTGATTTCATTAAAATAGTCATAATTACATGTTAACATCATATCATATGTTTCGTAAAAATTATACTAATTTTTCAGAAAAGATTTTACTTATACATAACACTTAGGAGGAGGTCCTGGTGCAAGATATTGAAAAAACAATCATTAGTGAAGTTGATAAAAGAAAAGATGAGTTAATAGACTATTTAAAAAAGTTAATAAGCTTCCCATCAGAAAATGAAGGCCTTCCAGGGACCGGTAAAGAAACAGAGATGCAAAATTTTATCTATGATGATTTAAAAAAGTCACAATTTGATAATGTTGAAAAAATTTCATTAAATAATTCTGGTGATAGACCTAACATTGTGGGAACGTTAAAAGGATATGGAAAAGAAAATTCTCTTATATTAAATGCTCATGCCGATGTTGTACCCGTGAGAGAAGAAGAAAAGAAAAAATGGTTCAGTGATCCATATAAAGCAGTTATCAAAGAAGATAAATTGTACGGGAGAGGTTCAAGTGATTGTAAAGGCGGACTTGCTTCAATTATCATTGCAGCAAAAATATTGAAAGACCTTGGTATAAAATTAAATAATGACTTATATGTTGTTTCTTCCATAGGTGAGGAATCACAGGAGGGTGAGACCATCGGTGCAGCTCTTGTTGCAGAAAAAGGGTACAAAGCAAAATTAGCAGTAATAGCTGAGCCTTCTAATTGTGAAATCCATATAGAAAGCCCCGGCGTGTTTTTCTTTGAGTTAAAAATCAAAGGTAAGGAAGCTCATCCTTGTGTAAGAAACCAGATGCTGTTCCCGCAGAGATATGGACTGCCTTCCGGTTCAGAGATTGGGGTAGATGCCATAGATAAGGCCATACCCTTTATAAAATTAATGCAAAATATTGAAATAGCAAATTGTCACAGGTGGAAAACTGCAACTTTAAGCGGAGGCGGGTATCCGGTACCTTTAGACAAACAGGGACTGGGACTATTTACAATAACTCCAACTAAAATGAAGGCAGGCGAATATATTGGCGCGGTGTGTGGACATGCTTCCATTATTTTTGTCGTTTGGTATCCGAATTGGCTAAAAGAAGAAGAGGTAGCTATGGAAATAAAAGAAAAAGTAATGCACCTTGCAAAAACAGATGACTGGCTTGTTGAAAATCCTCCGGAATTTGTTTATCCCACCCTGCAGCATTGGAGGCCATTTAAAAATACACTGGACAATAAAGGCGTTAAACTGCTTGGAGAGACATTGGAAGAAATCCAAAAAAAACAGGTTGTTTATTCTGCGTTCAGGGCAGTCTGCGACGGTACTTTTTTCCAGGATAAGGGAATCCCCAGCGTAGTTTTTGGTCCTGGCGGAATAGACATGTCCGTACATGGTCCAAACGAGTATGTGGTAATAGATGAAGTAATAAAATGTGCAAAAATATATGCATTATTTACTTATAGATGGTGTAACAAATCCTAAAAAATATGCGAGGAGTGCTATGAGACTGAAAAATAAATTTGCCGTAATTATCGGTGGTGCTGTTGGTATTGGCTCTGCAATAACAAAGATTTTTGCAAGAGAGGGTTGTAATTTATTTATTACATATCATGGTGATAAGGAAAAGTCCTGCGTAAAAAGTCTTGAAAAAGATATGAAGGAATTTAATATAAAATTCTATTATGAAAATTTAGATGTTCTTAAAAAAAATGATGTAAAGGAATTTTTTATAAAATCAAAAAATTATAACGAAAAATTGGATATAGCTGTTAATAATGCCGGGGTTTCAAATATGAAAAATTTTGTTGACCTGGCTGAAGAAGATTGGGATTTTAATATGGACATTAAA